>NZ_JBHVBO010000038.1:0-25142 GCF_042668085.1 Isoptericola sp. NPDC057391
GGCGCCCGGGGTGGGGGGCCCGATGGGCGGAGTGAGCCCCGCCAACACCGCCCCAAGATCCCACCCACAGCGGCCTGGTGGTGCGTCGGGGTCAGCCGTAGAAGGCCGCCGGGTGCGGCCCGGTGCGGCCGTCGCGCTCCAGCCCGTCGATGGCGGCGAGCTCGGCGTCGGTGAGGTCGAACCCGAAGACGTCGAGGTTCGCGGCGATCCGTGCGGGCGTCACCGACTTGGGGATGACGACGCGGCCCTGCTGCAGGTGCCAGCGCAGCACCACCTGCGCGGGCGAGACGCCGTGCGCCCGCGCGGCGTCGACGACGGGCGCGTCGCCCAGCACGGCGCCCTGCGCCAGCGGGCTCCACGCCTCGGTGACCGCGCCGTGGCGGGCGTTCGCCGTGACGGTCTCGCGGTTCTGCAGCGCCGGGTGCAGCTCCACCTGGTTCACGACCGGGGTGCTGCCGCCGAGCGCGGCGACGCGGTCGAGGTGCTCGGGCAGGAAGTTGGACACGCCGATCGAGGTCGCGAGGCCGGCGTCGCGCAGGTCCTCCAGGCCCTGCCAGGCGTCGAGGTAGTCGTCGGTGGCGGGGGTCGGCCAGTGGATGAGGTACAGGTCCACGTGGTCGAGCCCGAGCTTCTCGAGGCTCCCCTCGAGCCCCTCGCGGGCGGCCGCACGGCCCAGCCTGTCCACCCACAGCTTGGTGGTGACGAACAGCTCGTCGCGCGCGACGCCCGACTCGGCCAGCGCGCGGCCGACGCCGCGCTCGTTGCCGTAGACGGCGGCCGTGTCGATGCTGCGGTAGCCCGCCTCGAGCGCGGCGCTCACCGCCGCCGTGGTCTCGTCGTCGGGCACCTGGAAGACGCCGAAGCCGAGCTGGGGCATGGCGTTGCCGTCGGCGAGGGGGACGGTGGGGACGTTCGCGGTCATGGGTGGTCCTTCCGATGGTGCGGTACTGAGGTTCTGGGGTGGGTCAGGCGGCGGCCGACGCGAGCTGACGCTCGGCGTCGCGGGGCGGGGCGAGCTCGCCGCCGCGGGTGCGGACGGCGACCAGCAGGACGCCGAGCCCGGCGACGGTGACGGCCGCGCCGACCCACAGAGGCGAGGCGTAGCCCGCGCCGGCGGCGAGGGCGAGGCCGGCGGCCCAGGCGCCGAACGCGTTGCCGACGTTGAACGCGGCGATGTTGGCACCGGAGCCGAGCGTGGGCGCGGCGTCCGTGTAACGCATGATGCGGGTCTGCAGCGCGGGCACGGTCGCGAAGCCGAAGCCGCCCATGAGCAGCAGGCCGACGACGGTCGCGGCCTTGCTCTGCGCGGTGAGGGCGAAGAGCACGAGGACGACGGCCAGCACCGCGATGACGGTGACGAGCGCCTTGACGAGGTTCCGGTCGGCGGCGCGACCGCCCAGCACGTTGCCCGTGACGGTGCCGACGCCGAAGACGACGAGCAGCCACGGGACGGCGGCGCTGCTGAAGCCGCTGACGCCGGTGAGCGTGAACGCGATGTAGCTGAAGGCGCCGAACATGCCGCCGTAGCCGAGCACGGTGACCGCCATCGAGAGCCAGACCTGGCGGCCGCGGAAGATACGGAACTCGGACAGCACGGAACCGGCGGAGCGGTGCTCGGTGCGCGGCACGAGCACCGCGATGCCGACCAGGCCCAGCACGCCCACGGCGGTGACGGCCCAGAACGTGGCACGCCAGCCCGCCGCCTGGCCGAGGAACGTGCCGAGCGGCACCCCGGCGACGTTCGCGACGGTGAGCCCGGCGAACATGATCGAGATGGCCGCCGCGCGGCGGTTCGCGGGCACGAGGTCGGCCGCGACGACAGCGCCGATCCCGAAGAACGCGCCGTGGCACAGCGCCGCGATCACCCGGCCGACCATCGTCATGCCGTAGGTGGGGGCGACGGCGCACAGCAGGTTGCCGACGATGAACAGGACCATCAGCAGCAGGAGCGCCCGCTTGCGCGGCATGCGGGACAGCGCCGCCGTCATGGCGATGGCTCCGACGGCGACGGACAGGGCGTAGCCGGAGATGAGGTAGCCGGCCACCGGCTCGGTGACGCCGAAGTCGGCGGCCACCTCCGGCAGCAGGCCCATGATGACGAACTCGGTGAGTCCGATGCCGAAGCCCCCGAGGGCGAGGGCGTACAGCGCGGCAGGCATCGAGGCCTCCAGGGTCGGGAAACGGGAACGTTGCGCACGCAGTAGTTGCAGGCGCAACGTTCTAGATAGTTGCACGCGCGCTCTATCGGCGCAAGGCGCTATGCTGTGATCCGGACGACGGGCCGCCACGGGCCTGATGACGAGGCCCGGCGACGAGGCCTGCGAGGAGGCGCTGACATGGGAATCGCCGACGACGCCGTCGAGATCCGCGCGCGCGGCTGGCGCACGCTCGCCGCGCTGCACGGGCTGATCGAGACGGACCTGGAGCGCGCGCTGCAGAAGGAGCACCAGCTCTCCGTCGTGGAGTTCACCGTGCTCGACGCCCTGAGCCGCCAGGACGGCTGGCACATGCGCATGCAGCAGCTCGCGCGCGCCGCCGCGCTGTCCAGCAGCGCCACCACCCGTCTCGTCACCCGCCTCGAGGACCGCGGCCTGCTCACGCGCATCCTGTGCGCCGACGACCGCCGCGGCATCTACACCGAGCTCACGCCCGCCGGCCGCAAGCTCCTGGAGAAGGCCCGGCCCACGCACGACCGCGCCCTCGAGGACGCTCTCACGCGCGCCGAGGACATCCCCGAGATCGCCCCGCTCGCGGCGTCGCTGCACGAGGTGGCGGCGGTCTGACGGCTCCGGGTCAGCCGGCGACCTCCGCGCCCCGCGGAATCCCCGCCGTGGCGAGCAGGTCCTCGTGCAGCTCCATCCACACCCCGTGGACGGACGCCGCGCCGAGCCCGGCCACCCGCGCGCCGTCGCCGCTGCGCGCCGCCGTCAGGGCGTCGTCGAGCCGCGCGTCGTAGCCGGCGAACCGGGCGAGCTCGCCCGCGAGAGCGGCGAGCACCGGTCGCACGGCGTCGACGACGTCGGCGAGCTCGTCGAGCACGCGCCCGTCCCACGACGCGTCCCGGTGGTCGTTGACGTCGAGCCGGCCGCCGTCGCCGGGGCGGAGCTGCCAGTCGGTGCAGGCCTTCAGCAGCCGCGCGTTCAGCGGGCCGAACGCGGCGACCGCCTCGCGCACGACGGCGACGGCGCGGCCGGTCGGGTCGGCGCCCAGCTCTCCGGCGAGGCGGCGCTCGTCCTCCGCCCGCCCGCGCTCGGTGAGGGACCAGCCACCGGTCCCGGCGAACTCCGCCCACGTGACGTGGCCGAACGCCTCCAGGTCGAGCAGGTGCTCCCGCGCCGCCTCGAGGGAGACTCCCGACCGCTCGGCGACGGCGGCGTCGTCCGCCGTGCCGCGCACCCGCACGGCGTGCAGCACGAGCAGCTCGGGCTCGGACGCGCGGCTCACGACGCCTCCCCCGCCCCGGCCGACCGCGCGACGAGCCGGTCGAGCCGCTGCTGCACGGCCTGGGGCGACCCGAGCCCCAGCGCGCCCGCCATCCGACCCCACGTGTGCCCGGCGGCGCGGGCGGAGAAGAGCGCGCCGGTCTCGAGCTGCTCCGCCTCCGCGCGCGCCGCGGGGACGAGCGCGAGGGCCGCGAGCGCCCCGGCGGCGTCCTGCTCGGGGGTGAGCTCTCCCCGCGCGGACCGCCACAGGTAGTGGCGCACGAGGTCGGTCGCGGACGGCGGCACCGACGCCGGCTGCCACGGCCGCGGCGCGAGCGCGTCGGCGCCCAGGTCGAGCAGCACGCGGCGGGCGCGCGCCTCGTCGTCGGCGGCGGCACGGTCGGCTGCATGGTCGGCGGCATGGTCGTCGTCAGGCGGCTTGCGGTCCATCCCGCGACCGTGCACCATCAACAGATGGTTGTCAACACTTTGTTGAAGGGTGCCGCATGACCGTCCGGCTCGACGACGCCTCGCCGGCGCACGGCGGCAAGGCCGCCGCCCTGGGGGCGCTGCGACGCGCGGGCCTGCCCGTCCCGGACGGGTTCGTCGTGCCCGCCGCCGTCGCGCCCCGTGACCTGCCGGGCGCCGTCGCCGCCGGGTCCCGCGACCTCGCCCGGCGCGCCGGCGGGCCCGCCGACGCCCCCGTGGCGGTGCGGTCGTCGGCGACGGACGAGGACGGCGCGCACGCGTCGGCGGCCGGGCAGTACGACACGGTGCTCGGCGCGACCGGCACGGACCGCGTCGTCGCGGCGGTCGCGGCCTGTCGCGCGTCGGCGGCGGGCCCGCGCGCCACGGCCTACCGGGCGGCGACGGCCGGCGCCGCACCCGGCACCCCCGGCCCCGGAGGCCTCGCCGTCGTCGTGCAGCGCCTGGTCGACGCGCGCACGGCGGGCGTCCTGTTCGCGGGCGACGGGCGCGTCGTCGTCGAGGCGTCGTGGGGGCTGGGCGAGAGCGTGGTGCAGGGCGCCGTCGACCCCGACCGCTGGACCGTCGCCGACGGCCGCGTCGTCGAGCGCCGCACGGGGAGCAAGCGCACCCGCGTCGACCGCTCCCCCGGCGGCACGACCACCCGCGCCGTCCCCCCGTCCGACGCCGGGCGCCCCAGCCTCGACGACGACACGGTGCTGCGCCTCGCCGCGCTCGGACGACGGGTCGCGGACGTGCGCGGCGGCCCGCAGGACGTCGAGTGGGCGGTGGACGACGCCGGCACGATCTGGCTGCTGCAGGCCCGCCCGGTCACGGCCGCCCTCCCGGAGCCCGCGGGCCACGGCGAATCCGCGGGGGTGCTGCGGGGGACGGGCGCGAGCGGCGGGCGGGCGAGCGGGCCGGCGCGGGTGGTGCGCGGCCCGGACGACTTCGCCTCCGTCCGGCCCGGCGACGTGCTCGTGTGCCGCGAGACGGACCCCGCGTGGACGCCGCTGTTCGGCGTCGTCGCCGCCGTCGTCACGGAGACGGGCGGGCTGCTGTCGCACGCGGCGATCGTCGCGCGCGAGCTGCGGCTGCCCGCCGTGCTCGGCGTCCCCGCCGCGACCGACGTCCTGCGCCACGCGGGCACGGTCGCGGTCGACGGCGACGCGGGCACGGTCGCGCCCGCCTGACCTGGGGACGGGCTGGACGTCCCGTGGACGGCGCCGCCTCGTCGTGGAAGCATCCGCCCATGACGACGACGGCGCCCCCGCTCGGCCCGCCCGCGGGACGGGGGCGGCCCGTCGAGCACGCGCTCGACCCGGTCACGAAGGACCGGCCTCCGGCCGTGTGGGGGTTGCGCGTGCTGGCGACGCTGCTCGACTCCGCCCTCGTCGCGTCGGTGGCCTCTCTCGCGACGGGAGCCACGCCGAGCCTCGCCGCACTCCCCGGCCTGGGCGAGCCCGGCGGGCCCGGCGGGCCCGGTGGCCCGGCCTGGACGGCGGGCACCCTGCTGGTGCTCGGGATCCTCCAGGCGTACACCGGCATGACGCCGGGCAAGCGGGTGGCGCATGTCGCGGTGGTCGACGACCGCAGCGGCCGGCCGATCGGGCTGCCCGGCACCGTGCTGCGCTGGTTCGCGCACGTGCTCGACGCGATCCTGCTGATCGGCTACCTGCGCTCCGCGTTCCGGAAGGACGGTCGCACCTTCGCCGACTCGCTGCTCGGCACGGTCGCGGTGCGCACGACGACTCCCGAGCCGCATCCCCTCGTCGCACGGCTCCGCACGACCCGCGACACGCGTGCGCCGTGGCTGCGCTGGCCACGCCGCGTCACCGCCGTCGCCGCCCTCGTGCTCTGCGCGGCGGCTGCCACGATGAGCATCACCGCGAGCAGCGGCGGCGGGCAGCAGATGTCCGAGCAGCAGACGTCGTGCACGAGCACCGGTGACTTCGCCGCGACGGCGACGATCGGCAGCGCCCGGTCCTTCGACATGGACTCCCGGCTCGGCATCACCCGCGTCGACATCACGCGCTGGCAGGTCGCGGTGGCGTGGTCCACCGGCCTCGGCGTCGACTCGAGCGACAACCCGGAGGCCGGCGACCTCGCCGCCCGCCTCACCGTGACCTCGCCGGACGGGAGGGCACTCTCCTGGGCCGAGTCCCCGGGCGCGTCCGGCCTCGACGAGGCGGGCGTCGGGTTCGACGACGCCGCCGACGGCGCGTGGTTCTCGCTCGCCGACGAGGTCGCGTCCGTCGTGGTCACCGTGCCCGAGGAGCCCGCGGGCTGGACGGCGCACGCGGAGCTGCTGGACGACGGTGCGATCGTGGCCGGGTGCTCCGCTCCGGTCCCGGCCATCGAGACGGACCCCGCGGACCTCTGGTGACCGGGCGTCAGAACCGGAACGTCGTCTGCCCGTGCGGCGACTTGGCGAACGCGAGCACCTTGGCGGGCACGACGCGGTAGACCGGCGCGCGCTGGCCGTGCGGGTCGAAGGACTCGTCGTCGTTCTCGAAGTCCCAGGCGTCGCCGTACTTGGCGCGGAACCCGTCGGCGAGGCCTCGTAGCTCGGGCCCGCCGGTGACGCGCACGACGACGCCCTCCACGACGGCGTCGAGGCCGGCATCCCACCCCGGCGACGCGATCGTCACCGCCACGTGCGGGCTGTGCGCCAGGTTGCGGGCCTTCTGCTCGTCCGGGCCGGTGCAGAAGACGAAGCCGTCGTCGGCCCACAGCCCGACGAGCGGCGTGACGTGCGGGCGGCCGTCCGCCCGCACGGTGACGAGGTGGTAGCCGGTGGCGGCCGTGAGCGCGGCCTCCACCTCGGCCCACGGGGTGGGCGCGGTGGCCTCGCTGAAGCGGGGGTCGAGCGTTCCGGTGCGTGTCATGACAGGGAAGACCCGCCGGACCGACGGAACTCGTCGGCCAGGCGTGGACAGCCTGTCAACCTGTCGTATAGGTTCCCGGAGGCCCCTGACGGGTCGGAGCACCTACCGAGGAGGACGTCAGTGTCGACGTTGGACGACAAGCCCACCACCCAGGCCCCGCACGACCCGTACGTGCGGGACGCGAGCACGGTCCAGGAACCTCCGCGGTCCTTCGCCGGCCGGCTGCGCTTCCTGGGGCCGGGCATGATCACGTCCGCGGCGGTGGTCGGGTCGGGCGAGCTCCTCACCGCGACGGCCCTCGGTGCCGAGGTGGGCTTCATGCTGCTCTGGCTCGTCTTCGTGTCCACGATCGTCAAGGTGTGGGTGCAGGTCGAGCTCGGCCGGTGGTCGATCTCGACGGGCCGCGTCGCGGTCGACGGCTACGACTCGATCCCTCCACGCATCGGCCGCCGGGGCTGGATGTCCTGGCTGGTGCTGCTGATGTTCCTGCAGTTCCTCACGAGCCAGGCAGGAGTGATCAGCGCCTCCGCCTTCGCCTTCTCCTCCCTGCTGCCCATCGGTGGCGAGCCGTACAGCCTGCTGTCGATCGGCACGTGGGTGGCGATCCTCGTGGTGATCGCGATCGCCGTCCACCTGGCGAACCGGTACTCGATCGTCGAGAACGTCTCCACCGCGCTCGTCTTCCTGGTGACCCTCTTCGCCATCGTCATGGTGTTCCTCATCCAGGGCACGGAGTTCGCGTGGGGCACCGCCGACGTCGCCGACGGCTTCCGCTTCCAGGTCGCCGTCGGATCGATGGGCATTGCCCTGTCGATGTTCGGGCTCACCGGCGTCGGCGCCGGCGAGATCACGGCCTACACGTACTGGTGCGTCGAGAAGGGGTACGCGGCGTGGACGGGCCCCGACGACGGCACGGACGGCTGGGTCCGACGCGCTCGGGGCTGGATCTCCGTGATGAAGCTCGACGCCTGGGTCTCGTGGGTGGTCTACACGGTCTCGACCGCCGCCTTCTACGTGCTCGGCGCGACCGTGCTGCACGACCAGGGGATCGTCCCCGAGGGCACCGACGTGATGGTGACGCTGTCGTCCATCTTCGGGACCGGCATCGGGCAGTGGGGCGCCACGGTGTTCCTCGTGGGAGCCGGCCTGGCACTCTTCAAGACCATCCTCGCCAACGTGCCGAGCCTCGGGCGCCAGGTCGCCAACACCCTCGCGATCTTCGGCGCGTTCAGCTGGTCCGACCGCGCGGCCCGCGACCGATGGATGCGCGGCATCATGATCGTGCTGCCGATCGTCTGGGGCCTCTTCGGCACGATCGTCTCGTCGCCGCTGCCCCTGGTGATCATCGCCGGCATCCTCAACGCCGTCTTCCTCATCGGCGTGGCGATCAGCACCGTCTACCTCTCCCGCACCGACACCGACCCCCGCGTGCGCGACGGACGGGCGACGACGCTCATGCTCGGCGTGTCCGCCGTCGCCATCGTGGCAGTCGGGGTGCTGGGCCTCGTGAACACCTTCTGACCGCGACCGGAGGACCCCTGCAGGTGAGCGGATACGCTGACGCGGTGCCGACCGACCTGTCTCGAGACTCGCTGGCCGCCCAGGTGCACGAGGCGATCGTCGAGCACATCGACGGCGCCGGACTGCGACCGGGCGACAGCCTGCCGTCGACCGCGGCCCTCAGCGACCTGTTCAAGGTCTCCCGGCCGGTGGTTCGCGAGGCGCTCAGCTCGCTGCAGGCGATCGGGCTGATCGAGCTCTCGAACGGCCGCAACGCGGTGGTGCGCGAGCTCGACGGCCACCTCATCAAGATCTTCCTCTCCCGGGCGATCCGCGGGACGCCGCGTCCGCTGCGCACCCTGATGGAGATGCGCGCGCCCCTGGAGGTGCAGGCGGCGACCCTGGCCGCGCAGCGCGTGAGCGAGGAGGACGGGCGCGCCCTCGTCGCGTCCGTGCAGGCCATGGCCGACAAGGTCGACGACGCCCGGCTCTACGTGCAGCTGGACCTCGACCTGCACCGTCGCATCGCCGAGCTGAGCGGGAACGAGGCCCTGCTGTGGGTGTCCGAGGCGGTGAGCAACCGGGTCTTCGAGGCGATGATGCAGCTGCGCGCCCACCGCGAGGAGCTCGGAACCGTCGGCCAGGAGCGTGAGCTGCACGCCCGCATCGCCGGCGCGATCGCAGACGGCGACGCCGCGGCGGCCGCCCGCGCGATGCAGGAGCACATGGACGTCACCCAGCGCCTGGTCGAGGCCGTCGAAGGCTGACGGCGCTCGGGTACGCGTCCAGACGACGGACCGCCGGACCGACGAGTTCGTCGGCCCGGCGGTCCGGGGTCCCGCGTCGAGGCGGCTCAGCGGCTGTGCGCCGACACGTCGCCCATCGTGGTGGTCGCGCGGATGGCGACCTGGATGTCGCCGCCGCTGTTCGTGATCGCGTCGTGGATGCGGCCCAGCGTGGTGCCCGCGTCGAGCGACGCCGTGACGCCGGACGCGACGCCCACCGTGATGTCGCCGGCCTGGGTGCTCAGGTCGAGAGCACCCTGCACGGCCTCCTCCACGCGGAGGTCGCCCTTCGTGGTGCTCAGCGAGCCGGGGCCGGTGAGTCGGCCGACCGTGATGTCGCCGGCCTGCGTGGCGAGGCGCGCGCTCGCGGCCTCGTCGATCTTGACGTCGCCGTGCGCGGTCTCCAGGACGACGTCGCCCAGGCGGCCGACGCCGCGCAGCGGCGCGCTCGCGGCCGTGACCTCGACCGCGGACCCGGCGGGCAGCTGGACCGTGACCTCGACGGACCCGGAGGGGCCGAAGGCGCGGTGGCCGTCGGGGGCCGTGACGCGCAGGACGCCGTCGGCGAACTCGACGGTGGTCTGCTCGGCGGCCTTGACGTCGCGGCTCCTCGAGGCGTCGGCGGGCCGCACCTCGACCGTGGTGTCGGACCGGTCGGCGGCGACGAACGTGAGGCTCCCGGCCGGGACGTCGACGACGGCGGAGACGGGGGCGGGGGTGGCGAAGTTCTGCATCGTGCTCAGCTCCTGCGGTAGTCGGTGCGGTTGTTTCTGACACGAGAAACGCTACGTTGCGTTCGCAGGTTGGGCAAGAGCAATGTTGCATCCACTATGCGTAATCCTAGGTCAGAGTGTGCATATCGTTGCATCCGCCCTGGATATCAACGCAATCCGCCATCAGCTTCGCGTTGCATCAGGCCGGGAGTGAACGTAACGTGGGCGCGTCTCGCCCGTGCCCGACCTCAGGAGGACGCCATGCCGGGAGGCCGGCTGACCGCGCAGGAGCGCCAGCAGATCGCGCTGGGCCTCGCCGACGACCTCGCGTACGCCGAGATCGCCCGCCGGCTGGACCGGCCGACGTCCACCGTCACGCGCGAGGTGATGCGCAACGGCGGGCCAGGCGGCTACCGCGCCGACCTCGCGCAGCGCGCCGCCCAGCAGCGCGCGCACCGCCGTCGGCCCACCACGCACCGCGGCGGGCCGACCGCCGGCGGCCCGGCCTCGCCCGACGACGCCGCCCTGCGCGAGTACGAGGAGACCTTCACGACGCTGCTCATGCAGTCGGGTCTCCCCCGCATGGCGGCCGCCGTGCTCACGCGGCTGTACGTGGCCGACTCGGGCAGCCTCACCGCGGCGGAGCTGGTCGACAGGCTGCAGGTCAGCCCGGCGTCGGTGTCCAAGGCGGTCGCGCTCCTGGAGAACCTGGGGCTCGTCCGCCGCGAGCGCGGGGACGGCCGCCGCGAGCGCTACGCCGCCGACGGCGACGCCTGGTACCAGTCGATGATCGCCGCCGCGCGCTCCAACGCCGCGCTCGCCGCCACCGCCCGGCAGGGGGTCGACGTCCTGGGTCGTGACTCCCCCGCGGGCGCGCGCCTGGAGAACATGGCGCGCTTCATCGACTTCGTCGCCGACAGCATCACGCGCGCGGCCGAGCAGGCGCGCGACCTCCTGCACACGAGCCCCGCGCGCGACGCCGAGGATCCGGCGCCGCGCTGACCGGCGCCGTCAGGCCCCCGCCAGCATCGCGAGCCGGTCCCAGGAGCGGTGCAGCCCGAGCGCGTCGCGCAGCGTCGGCGCCAGCGCCGCCCCGGCGTCCGCGAGCGTGACCCCGGGCGCACCGTCCGGCACCCCCGCCGCCACCAGCACGTCCCGGCCGTCGCCGAGCGCGGCGATCGCCTTGCCGTGCCGGAACGCCTCCTGCAGCAGGACGACGGTCCGCACGTCCGTCCCGGCGGGCGTGCCCGCCGTGCCGTCGGCCACCACGACCGCGTCGTACTCGATCGACCGGGTCGTCAGCAGGGTCCGCTGCACGGTCTCGCGGGCAGACCCCGACACGACCTCCCCACCGTGCGCGGCGAGCACCCGGACGACGACGCCCTCCTCGCCGAGGGCCGACCGCAGCGCGCCCACGACGCCGAGGTCACCGCCGTCCGCCACGACCACCCCGACCACCCGGCCGTCGACGCGGCCGGGCTCGCTCGGCACCTGCGACAACGCGGGCGACGCCTCGACGCCGCCGGGCACCTCGGCCGCCGGCGCCACGAGCCCGAGGCCCGCCGCCACCCGGCGCGCCAGGTCGCCGTCGACCCGGGCGAGACTGGCGAGCATGCGCTCGCGAACCCCGTCGGAGGCGCACTTGCCGAGCTCGAAGGTGTACGCCTCGACCTCGTGCGCCTGCTCGACGGGCGTGAGCGACAGCCAGAACAGCCGCGCCTGGGTGAAGTGGTCGGTGAACGACACCGGGTTCTCCCGGACCTTCTTCCCCTCGACGGGCGTGGGGACGGTGACGAAGCCGTCCTCGGGCGACGCCACGGGCCGGTCGTCGTCGATCGCGTTCGGCTTGTAGGCGACGACGCCGGAGTGCACGGCCGTCTGGTGCATGCCGTCACGCAGCATGTCGTTGACCGGGGCGTGCGGGCGGTTGACCGGCAGCTGCGCGAAGTTCGGGCCCCCGAGCCGGGTCAGCTGCGTGTCCAGGTAGGAGAAGAGGCGCCCCTGCATCAGCGGGTCGTTGGTGACGTGGATGCCGGGCACCAGGTGGTCCACGTGGAACGCCACCTGCTCCGTCTCGGCGAAGTAGTTGGTGGGGTTGGCGTGCAGCGTCATGACGCCGACGCGCTGCACCGGGCACAGCTCCTCCGGCACGATCTTCGTGGGGTCGAGCAGGTCGATCCCCTCGAACGTCTCGTCGGGAGTATCCGGCATGACCTGCAGCCCCAGCTCCCACTGCGGGAACGCCCCGCCGTCGATCGCGTCCGCCAGGTCCCGGCGGTGGAAGTCCGGGTCGGCCCCCTGGGCGATCTGGGCCTCCTCCCACACCAGGGAGTGCACGCCCAGCACGGGCTTCCAGTGGAACTTCACCAGCGACGTCGAACCGTCGGCGGCCTGGAGGCGGAACGTGTGGACGCCGAACCCCTCCATGGTGCGGTAGCTGCGCGGGATCGCCCGGTCGGACATCGCCCACATCGCCATGTGCGTGGACTCGGTGTGCGAGGAGATGAAGTCCCAGAAGGTGTCGTGCGCGCTCTGCGCCTGCGGGATCTCCCGGTCGGGGTGCGGCTTGCCGGCATGGATGATGTCGGGGAACTTCACGGCGTCCTGGATGAAGAACACCGGGAAGTTGTTGCCCACCAGGTCGAAGACGCCCTCGTCGGTGTAGAACTTCGTCGCGAAGCCGCGCACGTCGCGCACGGTGTCGGCCGACCCGCGGGACCCGAGCACGGTCGAGAAGCGTACGAAGACCTCCGTCTCGCGGTCCGCCTCCGCGAGGAACGCCGCCCGGGTGACGCTCGCCGCGTTGCCGTACGCGCGGAACGTGCCGTGCGCGCCGGCGCCCCGGGCGTGCACCACCCGCTCCGGGATCCGCTCGTGGTCGAAGTGCGTGATCTTCTCGCGGAAGTGGTGGTCCTCCATGAGCAGCGGGCCGCGCGGGCCCGCCGTGAGCGAGTGGTCCGTGTCGTCGACGCGCAGGCCCTGCGCCGTCGTGAGCCGGTCGCCCGCCTGCGCCCGGGGGTCGGGGCCGTCGTCGTTCGAGGTGCGGTTCGCGGTCATCGGGAGTCTCCTGCGCAGGTGGGGAACACGGTCACGCCCGTGACGGGCCGGCGCTCCCCACCCTCCGGCAGGCTCCCGTTGCTCGCAGCAGCGGTGCTCGCGACGTCGCGATCCCTACTTGATCGCGCCCATCGACAGCCCGCGCACGAGCTGCTTCTGCGCGATCCAGCCGGCGAGGATCACCGGCAGCGACGCGAGCAGCGCCGCCGCGCAGAGGCGGGCGAGGAACAGGCCCTCGCTCGTCATCGTCGACACGATGAAGATCGGCACGGTCGCGGCTCGCGACGCCGTGAGGTTGAGCGCGAAGAAGAACTCGTTCCACGCGAAGATCACGCAGATGAGCGCCGTCGCGGCGATGCCCGGCGCCACCATGGGGATGAGCACCGAGCGCAGCGTCTTCATCAGCCCCGCGCCGTCGACGGCGGCGGCCTCGAGCACCTCCGCCGGGATCTCCTGGAAGAACGACCGCATCATCCACACCGCGATCGGCAGGTTCATCGCCGTGTACAGCACGACGAGCGTCCAGACGTTGTCGAGCACCTTGAGCTGCCCGGCGATGACGTAGATCGGCACGATGACGGCCACGACCGGCAGCATCTTGGTGGAGATGAAGAAGAACAGCACGTCGCTGACCTTCTCCACCGGCCGGATGGACAGCGCGTAGGCGGCCGGGATGCCCAGCAGCAGCACGAGGACGGTCGAGACGCCGGTGGCGATCGCCGAGTTCGCGACGTACGACCCGGACTCCCCGATCACGGCCCGGAACTGGTCGAGCGTCGGGCTGAAGAACCACGTGGGCGGGTCGGACGACGCCTGGTTCTCCTGCTTGAAGGCCGTCATCGCCATCCACGCCACGGGGAAGAAGAACCCGAGCGCGAGGATCCAGGTCAGGGCGGTGAGCAGGCCGCCCCCGGCGCTGCCGCGGCGGGCCGGGCGCGCGGCCGTGGTCGTTGCGGTCATGCTCACTCCTTGACGTCGAAGCTGCGGAAGATGAGCCGCAGCGCGGCGGAGGCGACGATGATCGTGGCGATGACGACGACGACGCCCATCGCGGCGGCCTGCCCGACGTCGAAGCCCAGGAAGGCGCGCTGGTAGATGTAGAACGGCAGGTTGGCGCTCGCCGTCCCGGGGCCGCCGGCGGTCATGAGGTAGATCTGGTCGAACGTGTTGACCACGTAGATGATCCCGAGCAGCACGCCCAGCTCGATGTACCGGCGCAGCTGCGGCAGCGTGATCGACGCGAAGGTGCGCCACCACCCCGCGCCGTCCATCGCGGCGGCCTCGAGCACGTCCTTCGGCTGGGCCTGCAGCCCGGCGAGCACCAGCAGCATCATGAACGGCGTCCACTGCCAGACCAGCGCCATGAGGATCGCCACGATCGGGTAGGTCGAGGTCCAGTCGACGGGGTCGATGCCGACCAGCCCGAGCGTCCAGTTGAACAGCCCGTAGGTGGGGTTGAGCATCGCCATCGACCACAGCACGGAGCTGGCCACCGGCATGATGAGGAACGGCGTGATGAGGAGCGTGCGCGCCACGCCGCGGCCGCGGAACGGCCGGTCGAGCAGGATGGCGAGCACGATGCCCAGCACCATCGCGACGAGCACGCAGCCCAGCGTGATGATCACCGAGTTGAGCGCCGTCTGGCGGAACACCGAGTCGCGCGCGATGTCGACGTAGTTGGACAGCCCGACGAAGAGGTCGGACTCGGGACGCAGGAGGTTCCGGGAGTGCAGCGAGTACCAGATCGTCACCAGGAACGGGATCTGCGTGACGACGATCGTGAAGATCAGCGCGGGCAGCAGCGGCCCGCGGCGGCGCCACCGCTCCGCGCGCGAGTACTGGTGCCTGTCCGCCCGGGCGGCACGCTGGGCCTGCGCGCGCCGCAGGTTCCCGGCCTGCGTGGTGACGGCGGTCATCGCTCGTTCTCCTCGCGATAGGTCTCGGCCACGGTCTCCGCGTACCGCTGGGACTGCTCGAGCGCGTCGTCCACGGACTTCTGGCCCGCGATCGCGGCCGACATCTGCTGGCCCACGCGGGTGCCGAGGTCCTGGAACTCCGGGATGCCGACGAACTGGATGCCCGGGTACGGCACGGGCGCCACCATCGTCTTCTCCTGGGTGGCCTCGCTCATCGCGGTGAGCGTCGCGTCGGCGTACGCCTCCGAGACCTCCGCGTACTGCGGGATCTCGTACGTGGACAGCCGGCTGCCCGGCGGCACCCGCTCCCACGACAGGCGCTCGCCGACGAGCTTGATGTAGTCCTTGTCCGTCATCCAGGAGACGAAGTCCCAGGCGGCGTCCTTGTGCTCGCTGGTGGACGGGATCGCCAGCGACCAGGAGTACAGCCAGCCCGCCGCGTCCGTCTCGCTCACCGGCGCGGGCACGTAGCCGGTCTTGCCCGCGACGGTGGACGACGCCGGGTCCTCGACCGAGGAGACCATCGACGTCGCGTCGTACCACATGGCCGCCTGGCCCTGCGCGAACCGGGTGAGGCAGTCGCCGAAGCCGGAGGTGGCGGCGCCGGGCTGCCCGTACTGCTGCACGGTGTCGACGTACGTCTCGACGGCCTCGCGCACCTCGGGCGAGTCGAGGCGGGCGTTCCAGCCCTCGTCGAACCACTGCCCGCCGTAGGTGTTCATCACGGTGGTCATCGGCGCCATCACCTCGCCCCAGCCCGCCAGGCCGCGCAGGCAGATGCCCGCGAAGTCCTCGGCCGGGTCGTGCAGCTCGGCGGCCAGCTCGCGGACGTCGTCCCAGGTGGGCCGGTCCGGCATGGTGAGGCCGGCCTGCTGGAAGAGGTCCTTGCGGTAGGCGAGGAACGACGACTCGCCGTAGAACGGCACCGAGTAGAGGTCGCCGTCCACCGACAGCGCCTCGCGCACGCTGGGCACGAAGTCGTCCGGGTCGTAGCCCTCGGTGGCGTCGGCGTACGGCTGCAGGTTCTCGATCCAGCCGTTCTCGGCCCACATCGGCGTCTCGTAGTTGGAGATCATCACGACGTCGAACTCCCCGCCGCCGGTGGCGACGGAGGCGGTGATCTTGGCGCGGGCCTCGTTCTCCGGCAGGGACACGAAGCGCACGTCGATGCCGGGGTGCTCCTTGCGGAACTCGTCCTGCAGCGAGATCGCGTCCTGCATCTGCGGGTTCGAGACGATCGCGACGACGATCTGCTCGCCGTCTCCCCCGCCGACGGCTCCCGCGCCGGCGCAGGCCGCCAGGGAGAGCCCGAGGACGGCGGCGCCGCCCGCGGCGACGAGCCTTCGGGTTCGTGGTCGGAACATCGCTGTCCTCACGTCGTCGGTTCGATCGGTCGTGTCTCGACGAGGCCCGGCGCGCACAGATGAGATGCGGCGCTGCGCTCATCTGTCTGGACAGTAGTTCGTTATGCTCAGGTGAGCAAGAGACACCCGCTCAGAGTGGCGCGGCCCCGGGTTCTCGGCAGGCTCGTCAGCACTCGTCAGCACTCGTCAGCACTCGACACCAAGGGTGGTTCCGTGACCGACGCCGATCACGCCCGGCTCCTCGTGGAGCTCAGCCGCGACTACTACCTCGACAACCGCTCCAAGGTGGACATCGCGTCCGCCCGCGGGATCTCCCGCTTCCAGGTGGCCCGGCTGCTCGCCGAGGCGCGCGAGCGCGGCGTCGTGCGGATCGAGATCGCGCCGCCCGCCAGCCTCGACGGCGACCGGGCCACCGCGCTGGCCGAGCGCCTCGGTACGCGCGACGTCGTCGTCGTGCCCTCCGCGGCCGACCCGCGGGCCACGCGCGACTCGGCCGCACGGGCCATCGCCCGCGAGCTCGCGGCCAGGATCCGCTCGGGGACGACCGTCGGGGTGTCGTGGTCGCGCACCATCGAGATCGCCGTCGGCCTGCTCGAGTCGCTGCCGCCGTGCGAGGTGGTCCAGCTGGTGGGTGCCCTCTCCGTCGCCGGCGCGGGCGACTCCCTCGCCCTGATCGAGCGGTTCCGCGGCATCCCGGGCGTGAGCACCCGTCCCGTGTGGTCGCCCATGCTCGTCGGCGACCCCGCCACGGCGGCGGGCATGCGCCGCCAGCCGGAGATCGCCGCCGCCCTGGACCGGGCCGACCACCTCGACCTCGCCGTCGTCGCGGTGGGCGCATGGTCCGCCAACGGCTCCACCGTGTACCCGCTGGTCTCGGAGGAGGACCGCCGCGCCGCCACCACGGCCGGCGCCGTCGCCGAGTGCTCCGGCCGGCTGCTCGACGCCACGGGCCGCCCGGTGACGACGCCGCTGGACGCGCGCGTCGTCGGGGTCACGGTGGACCAGCTCGCCCGCACCGCCGAGGTCATCGCCGTCGGGTACGGCGCGCACACCGCCCCGGCCCTGCGCGCCGCGGTCGCCGGGATCGGGGTGACCACCCTGGTCTGCGACGAGGCGGCGGCCGCCGCGCTCGAGCAGCTGCTGGAGCCCGCGACCGCCTGACCTCCGATTGCGGGCATCTGCGGACGCGTCGAGCCTGGTGGTGACCCTGGCGGCCACCCGCCGCAGCGCCCGAGGAGGTCCCGTGACCGACACGCACGAGCCCCGCACCGAGCCGGCTCCCGACGACCCGCGCAAGCCCGGCTCCCCGCAGGACCTCACGAAGCCGTCGTGGAAGCTGGCCTTCAAGGGCACCGTGCGGGAGTTCATGGACGACGAGTGCACCGACCTGGCCGCGGGGCTGACGTACTACGCCGTCCTGGCGGCCGCCCCCGCGCTCCTGGCCCTGGTCTCGCTGCTCGGCTTCGTCGGCGACGCCGAGGCGGCGATCGACTCGATCCTGACCACCGTGAGCGACTTCCTGCCCGAGGAGACGCTCGCGATCGTCCAACCTCTGGTCGAGAACCTGGTGGGCTCCACCGGCGCGGGGCTCGCCCTCGTCGTCGGTCTCGTCATCGCCCTGTGGTCGGCCTCCGGGTACGTGACGGCGTTCGGGCGGGCGATGAACCGGGTGTACGAGGTCGAGGAGGGGCGCCCGATCTGGAAGCTCCGCCCGCTGCTGCTCCTGGTGACGCTCGTCGTCGTGGTGCTCGCGGCGGTCATCGTGGCGAGCCTCGTGCTGTCCGGCCCGGTGGCGCGGTCCATCGGCGAGGCGATCGGCCTGGGCGACGTCGCGCTCACGGTGTGGGGCATCGCCAAGTGGCCCGTCGCGGTCCTGCTCGTCGTGGTCGTCGTCGCGCTGCTGTACCACCTCACGCCGAACGTGAAGCAGCCGAAGTTCCGCTGGATCAGCATCGGCGCGCTCGTGGCGATCGTGGTGTGGGCGATCGCCTCGACGGCGTTCGGCTTCTACGTGGCGAACTTCGGCAGCTACGGGTCCTACGGGATGCTCGGCACCGTCATCGTGTTCCTGCTGTGGCTGTGGATCACCAACCTGGCGCTCCTCTTCGGCGCGGAGCTCGACGCCGAGCTGGAGCGCAGCAGGCAGCTGCAGGGCGGGATCGCGGCGGAGGAGACCATCCAGCTCCCTCCGCGCGACACCAAGGCCAGCGACAAGAAGGCCGCCAAGCGGCGCGACGCCGTCGCCGAGGCCCGCGCGGTCCGCGAGGCCGCGGCCCGCGACCGCGGCACGGACTGAGGCAGGCTGCGCGGCGGCTCAGCCCACGACGAGCCGCTCCACCGTCGCCCGGGCGCCCAGCGTGTGCAGCGAGTCCAGCGCGGCGGTGTACGCCTCCACGAACCGCGGCTCGGTGGCCAGGTCGCCGAACAGCTCCTCGTCGCGGACGAACGCGAGCGGGTCCTCGCGGTTCCGCGCCGCGGCGGCCTGGAGCCGGTCCGCGAGGCGGTCCACGATCGCGATGGGCTCGCCCTGCTCGTCCACCGCCTCGTCGTAACGCGCCCAGGCGGCGACGACGGCCGCGGAGCGGTGCACCTCGCCGCCGGAGGCGAGGTTCGCCCGGATCACGGGGACGAGCCACTTCGGGATGCGGTCGGACGACTCGGCGCACAGTCGGGCGAGCGTGTCCCGCACGTGCGGGTTGGCGAACCGCTCGATCAGCGTGGCCTGGTACTCCTCGAGGTCCACGCCGGGCACGGGCAGCAGCGTCGGGGCGCCCTCGCGCGCCATGTAGTCGCGCAGGAACCGCACGAACGTCTCGTCCGTGCAGACCTCGTGGGCGTACCGGTACCCGGCCAGGTAGCCCAGGTAGCACAGGGCCTGGTGGCTGGCGTTGAGCAGGCGCAGCTTCATCAGCTCGTACGGCTCGACCTCGTCGACGAGCTGGGCGCCGACCTCCTCGTACGGCGGCCGGCCGTCGGCGAACCGGTCCTCGACCACCCACTGCGTGAACGGCTCCGCCACGACCGGCCACGCGTCGTCGACCCCGAACCGCTCGGCCACCATGGCGCGGTCGTCGTCCGTGGTGACGGGCGTGATGCGGTCGACCATCGAGTTGGGGAACGGGACGTGCTCTTCGATCCACGCCGCGAGCTCCGGGTCCTTGAGGCGGGCGAACGCGGTGAACATCCGGTGCGCGACGTCACCGTTGCCCTGGATGTTGTCGCAGCTCTGCACGGTGAACGGCGGGACGCCGCGGTCCCGCCGACGGCGCAGCGCCTCCGTGACCAGCCCGAACGTGGTGGCGGGCGCCGCGCCCGGCTCGAGGTCCGCCCGCACGGCCGGGTCCTCGGCGTCGAACTCCCCCGTCACCGGGTTGACGTTGTACCCGCCCTCGGTGACGGTCAACGACACGATGCGGATCTCGGGCGACGCCATCTTCTCCACGGCCGCCTCGGGGTCGTCGGGCGCGAGCAGGAACTCCACGATCGAGCCGATCACCCGGCCCTCGAGCGTGCCGTCCGGGTGCTTGAGCACCAGCGTGTACAGGCCGTCCTGCGAGGTGAGCGCGTCGCGCATGCGGGCGTCGTGGGGCAGCACCCCGACGCCGCAGATCGCCCAGTCGAGCGCCTGCCCGGCGTTCATCAGCCGGTCCAGGTACATGGCCTGGTGGGCACGGTGGAACCCGCCGACGCCGAGGTGCACGATGCCGGCGCGCAGCCGGCTGCGGTCGTACTGCGGGACAGCCAGGTCGTCGCTCGCGAGCGACTCCACGGTCTCAGCGCTGAGTGCGGTCATGGGTGCGTCCTTGCTCCGTCGGGTGCGGGAAGGACCAACGTAGCAAACGAGCAGCGTGGACGGCACAGATGAGCGAGGTCACGGACTCACGTTCCCGTCCGGGCGTCGACCGTCCGGGAGTCGACCATCCGCGCGCCGGTGATCTCGCAGGCCAGCCCGCGCCGGTCGCGGGTGGCGACGACGCCGACCAGGGCGGCGAGCGCCACGCCGTTCTGCAGGGCACCGGCCCAGGCGTTCGACGCGTCGCCGGGCGGCACCGCCTCCACGACCCCCAGCGCCCCGTACAGGCCGAGCAGGAGGTAGCCGCGGGCGAGGCGGCGACCGAGCGACCCTCGGCGCAGCACGCCCGCGCCGTCGGGCCAGCGCGGCTCGAGCCACACCGCCCGCTGGCCCAGGGACGCACCCGAGCCGACCCACGGTGGCAGGAGGAAGACGACGACCGCCGGCACCACGGTCCCCAGCAGCACGTCGACCCACGTGACGGTGGTGGGCACCCCCTGCCCGGTGACGAGCATCGCCACCCGGTAGGCGAGCTGCAGCGCCACCCCCAGCGCGTACGCGGCGAGCAGGTCGGTGACCATGCCCAGGAACCGGCGCCAGAAGGTGACGGGCCGCGGCTCCAGGCGCGCGGCGGCGAGCTCGCGCGCCTGCGGCATCCAGCGCAGCACCACCGGCGCGACGAGCGCGCCGAGCAGGCCGCCGAGCGTGTTGGTGAGGACGTCGTCGACGTCCGCCACGCGGTAGGAGCACGGGATCAGCCCGAGGACGCCGGAGTACTGCACCGTCTCGATCGCGACGGACGCGACCAGCGCGCTCAGGGTGGACGCGGCCACGCCCCACCCCAGGTACCGCCGCGCCAGCACGCCCCACGGCACGAAGAGCAGCACGTTGAACGCCACCTGCAGGACGGCGGCGCTGCGGAGCGTGGCGAGGAGCCCGAGCCCGGCCGTGTCCCGGCGGATGTCGTCCAGGGAGTGCAGGGGCACCAGCTCCGCGCCGGCCACGCCGTGCGCGGCGCACCACTCGGTCAGGTCCCCCGACGGCAGCGGCAGCAGCGTGTACGCGAGCAGCGTCACGACGTACACCGCGAGTGCCGCCGCGCCGAGCACCCGCCGCGCGTCGAGCCGCCCGTACCGCCGCTGCTGCACCAGCAGCACGGGGACCAGCACCCCGAGGAAGACCAGCACCCCGAGGCCGGCGCCCACCGCGGCCGGCCATGTCCATCGATCGATCACGCCGCCGACCGTATGCGGCTACGGCTGGGTCAGCGCGCCCAGGTCCGCGAGTGTGCCGTCGAACACGTTCATGTCGATGTGCTCCTCCTCGCCGTCGTAGCCGGGGAGCGTGTCACGGTCCGAGTACTGCCAGAACTCCCAGTCGCGGCGCGGCAGGTCAGGGCTGGAGGCGACGGACCGGATCCACAGGGGGTACCGGTCGTAGTCGTCGCCCAGGTAGTCCGCGCGGACCTGCTGCGTCGTGTAGAGGATCGGCGGCACGCCGTAGTGCTCCTCGAGCGCGTCGAGCATCGGGTCGAGGATGCCCCGCAGCTCGTCGACCGTCGGCGGGTCGGCGGCGAACTCGCCGTAGTACTCGACGTCGACGACGGGCGGCAGGGTGCCGCTCTCGGCGGGCACGACGTCGATCATGTGCGCCGCCTGGTCCGCGCCGGGGCTCTCGAAGGAGAGGAAGTGGTACGCGCCGACGAGCAGGTCGGTGCCGCGGGCGCCCTCCCAGTTGGCCTCGAACCGCTCGTCCTCGTGGCTGGAGCCCTCGGTGGCCTTGACGAACGCGAAGTCCAGGTCCTGCGCCGCCAGCACGGGCCAGTCGATCTCGCCCTGGTAGGCGGACACGTCGACGCCCCGCACCTCGAACTTCGCCGCCGTGAGGCGGTTGGGCCACAGCACCCCGTTCCACACCAGCAGCGCCAGGACGGCCAGCAGCACGACGACGGCCCCGGCGGCGACCAAGCCCGTTCTCAGCCGGCGCCTGCCGGTTCCCGCGTCGCTCACCCGCTGATCCTCCCGGATCGTCGTCGTGCCCGGCCAGCAAGTTCGCCCGCCGGACGCGCGGCGGAGGCCAGCCCACGGGATGATGCGTCCAGCCGAGGGGGGACGCCGTGCCTGAATCCACCAGTGACTCGGCGGCACCGACCGGTGCCGCACCGACAGCGGCGCGCGTGCTCCGGGCGGCGCGCAGGCTCCCGTTCACGCTCGGCGTCGTCGTGGCGATGCTCGTACTCGGTGTGGTCACCGGCGCGCTCTGGTCGCCGTTCGAGGACCACCCGTGGTTCGAGGTCGTCGCGTTCGGCGCCCCGGCGTTCGCCGACGGACGGTGGTGGACGCCCGTCACGGGCTCGCTGTTCGCCCTCGAACCGTGGGAGTACGTGGCCGTCGCCGGGGTCTTCCTGCTGCTCGTCGGCTGGACGGAGCACCGCCTCGGGAGCCGGCGCGCCGTCGTCGCGGCCGTCACCTGCCAGCTCGTCGGCGTGGTCGCGACGGCGGGGGGCCTCGCCCTCCTCGCCCGTACGGGCTGGGACTGGGCGGAACGCCTGGCCCAGGTGCTCGACGTCGGCTTCAGCGCAGGGGTCGTCGGCGCGGTCACCGTGACGGCGCTGAGCCTGGCGCCGCCGTGGCGGTTCCGGCTGAGCGCGCTCGTCGCGATCTACGTGCTCCTCGCCCTCGTGGCCTGGGGCGGGATCGCGGACGTCGAGCACGTGGTCGGCTGGGTGGCCGGGCTCGTCGTCGCGCGCCCGGTGCTGGGACCGCGGCTGGGCCCTCGCACCCGCGCGGGTCGGGTGCAACGGGACCGGGCGACGGCGGCCGGGTACTTCGCGATCTCGGCCCTGCTCGTGGTGCTCACGAGCTTCGCGGCCGGTCCCACGTCCGGGCCGCTCGGCACCACCACCGGCGACGACTGGCCCACCGGCATCATCGCCGTGACGGTCGACCTGGTGCTGGCCGTGGGACTGCTGCGCGGCCGGCGGGCCTGGTGGCGGGTCGCGGTGGTGCTCACCGTGCTCGGGGTCGTCTCGGAGGCAGTCCTCGTGGCGGCCGCCGCAGCCGTCGAGCAGGGCGAGCTGCCGCTGTACGTGCTCATGCTGCTGCTCGACGCCGGCGCACTGGCACTGCTCGTCGTGCGCCGGTCGTCGTTCCGCGCCCGGCGGAAGGCACGCCCGCCGGAGGCGGCCCACCTCGACCAGGACGACGCACGGGCCACGCTCCGGCGGCTGGGGGCGGGGCAACGACTGGCCTGGATGACCACCTGGGACGGCAACCACCGCTGGGTGCCCGACGACCAGGACGGGTACGTCGCCTACCAGGCGCACGCCGGCGTCGCCGTCGTGCTCACCGACCCGGTGGGCGACGGCCCCGACGGCCGCGCGGAGCTGGTGGACGCCTTCGTCGGGGCGGCGTCGGCGGCGGGCGCCGGGTCGTGCTTCTTCTCCGCGAGCGAGGAGGTCGCCTCGATCGCGCGGGCGCGCGGGTGGACCCTCGTCCCCGTGGCCCAGGAGGCCGTGATCGACCTGCCGGGCCTCGAGTTCCGGGGCAAGAAGTGGCAGGACGTGCGGACCGCGCTCAACCAGGCCGCGAAGCAGAGCGTGGGGCACCGGCTGGTGCGGCTGGCCGAGGAACCACCCGAGGTCCTCGCGCAGGTGCAGGCCATCTCCGAGGCGTGGCTCGGCGACAGCGACCTCCCGGAGATGGCCTTCACGCTGGGCGGGGTCCGCGAGGCCCTCGACCCGGAGGTGCGCGTGGGCCTCGCCGTCGACCACGACGGCCGGGTGCACGGCGTGACGAGCTGGTTGCCGGTGCACGCTCCGGGTGGCCGGGTCGTGGGATGGACGCTCGACGTCATGCGGCGCGCACCCGACTCGTTCCGCTACACGATGGAGCTGCTCATCGCGTCCGCGCTCTCGGAGTTCCGCGACGAGGGCGCCCTGGAGGCCTCGCTGTCCGGGAGCCCGCTGGCGCACGGCGACGAGCGCTCCCCCGGTGGCCTCGACGCGGTGCTCGACCGTCTCGCGGCACGGCTCGAGCCGCTCTACGGGTTCGAGTCCCTGCACCGCTTCAAGATGAAGTTCCAGCCGCGGAACGTCCCGCTCTACCTCGTGGTCACCGAGCCCGCGACCCTCCCTCTGGTGGGACTCGCCCTCGTGCGGTGCTACCTGCCCGACGTGCACGCGCGCCAGCTGGTCGCGGCGGCCCGCTCGTCCCGCCGTTGACGCCTCGATGCGAGGAACACGAAGAACACGGGCAGCAGCGACACGATCGACATCGCGAACATGGCTCCCCCAGTTGCTGCCCCCCGGCGAGTCGACGACGAGCCGCAGCGCGACGGGCACGGCCATCCTGTCGGTGTCGGTGAGGTAGACGAGTGCGCTGAAGAACTGGTTCCAGGTGCCGATGAACGTGAAGACCGCCGCGTCCCGCCGGAGAAGCGCATCCGCGCGAACCAGACCACCATCCACAGGAGCGGGTAGATCGTCACGGCGCCCGTGACGCTCCGGGAACACCAGACGCCGCTTGCGCGTTATGTCACAAGATTCACCCGCACCATGAGGAGCACTCTTGCGACGCATCCCCCGAAAGGTCGAGGTCGAGCACGAGCCGGGGAAGTTCACCCGATACCTCCGGCACGACAACGGCGAGGGCTTCGTCTCGCCGCACGCGAGCGTCCACCCCGACGCCACCATCAGGCCCGGCGCGTACGTCGAGGCCGGCGCCCGTGTGGGCGCGCACGCCAAGGTCGGCCGGTTCAGCTGGGTCGACGTCGACGCCGTCGTCGGGCGCGGCGCCCGCGTGGACGAGAACGTGCACGTCGGCGTCCGCGGCGTCGTCGGTGACGACGCCCGGGTCGGCTCCGGCACCCGCCTCGGCACCGACAGCCGCGTCCCGTCCGGCGTCGTCGTGCCGCCCGACGCGATCGTGCCGGACGGCGGGACGGCGCACGGTGAACGCCGCCGGAAGGACTTCGGCACGGCGGCCTGACCTGCGCCCGACGCCTCCCGCGACACCTCCCACGGCACCCACCGACGTCCCGCCGGCCGACCTCGCCCGGCCCCGGCGGGACGTTGCTATGGTGGCCGGTTCATCGTCCCGTCTGGAGGCGAGTGGAGGTGAACTCCCGTGGCCAAGAACTCGAAGAAGCAGCCGTCGCTCACCCTCAAGGAGAAGCGCGCGCAGAAGCGCGAGAGAACTGCCGAGACCACCGTCAAGGCACGTAAGCGATAGTCCTTCGC
>NZ_JBHVBO010000039.1:0-20669 GCF_042668085.1 Isoptericola sp. NPDC057391
CCCCGGCACGTACCCTGCCGGGGTGACCCGCTCCCCCGCCCCGCTCGTCCTGCTCGACCTCGACGGCACGCTCACCGACTCCGCCCCCGGCATCGTGGCGGGCATCCGCCACGCGTACGGCGCGCTCGGCCTGCCCGTGCCGGACGACGCCACGCTGCGCTCGTTCGTCGGCCCGCCCATCACCGACACGTTCCCCGCGCACGGCGTCCCCGCCGACCGCGTGGACGAGGCGGTGCGCGCCTACCGCGAGGTGTACGCCGCCGGCGGCATGTACGACAACCGGGTCTTCGACGGCGTCCCCGAGGTGCTGCGCGCCCTGCGGGCCGCCGGCTGCACCCTCGCCGTCGCGACGTCGAAGCCCGAGGTGTACGCGAAGCCCATCTGCGACCGCTACGGGCTCACCGAGCTGGTCGACGGCGTCTTCGGCGCGCCGCTCGACGAGGGCACGTCGACCAAGGCCACGGTGATCGCGAAGGCCCTCGCGGCCCTCGGCCGCACCTCCCCCGTGGACCCGGCCGACGGCCCCGCCGTCATGGTCGGCGACCGCGAGCACGACGTGCACGGCGCCGCCGAGCACGGCATCCCCTGCGTCGGCGTCACCTGGGGGTACGCCGCCCCCGGCGAGCTCACGGAGGCCGGCGCCGTCACGCTGGTGGACGACGTCGCCGACCTCACCGACGCCGTCCTGTCCCGCCTGCGCTGACCCCCGACGAGTTGTCGGGAGCACGACGAAGGCCCCGGACCCTGTGAGGGGGTCCGGGGCCTTCGCCGTCGGCCGTCAGGCCGTGGGGTTCAGCGCGTCACTCCGCGCCGGCCTGCATCTGCCCGGTCGGGGGCAGGTCGTGCACCGAGACGCCGGTGGGGGCGTCGAGCGCCGCCGTCGCGCCGACCGAGACCGGCCCGCGCTCGTGCTCGCTCTTCGGGACCCCGCGGAAGCTGAACTCCCCGAGGATGCCCTCGCCCTCGCCGTCGACCAGCACGAGGTCGCCGGCCTTGAGCTCGCCGAACAGGATCTTCTCGGACAGGGTGTCCTCGATCTCCCGCTGGATCGCCCGCTTCAGCGGACGGGCGCCGAGCACCGGGTCGTAGCCCTTCTCCGCCAGCAGGTTCTTCGCGGCGGGCGTGAGCTCGATGGCCATGTCCCGGTCGCGCAGACGCTTGTCCAGCTTGGCGATCTCCAGGTCGACGATCTCGATGATCTCGTCCTGCGAGAGCTGCGGGAAGACCACCACGTCGTCGACGCGGTTGAGGAACTCCGGCCGGAAGTGCTGCTTGAGCTCCTCGTTGACCTTCGCCTTCATGCGCTCGTAGGAGGTCACCAGGTCGCCGCCGGCGTTGAAGCCGGTCTGGACGCCCTTGGCGATGTCCCGCGTGCCGAGGTTGGTGGTCATGATGATCACGGTGTTCTTGAAGTCGACCACCCGGCCCTGCGAGTCGGTCAGGCGACCGTCCTCGAGCACCTGCAGCAGCGAGTTGAAGATGTCCGCGTGGGCCTTCTCGACCTCGTCGAAGAGGACCACCGAGAACGGCTTGCGCCGCACCTTCTCCGTGAGCTGGCCGCCCTCGTCGTAGCCGACGTACCCGGGGGGCGAGCCGAACAGCCGCGACACGGTGTGCTTCTCCGAGAACTCGGACATGTCGAGCTGGATCAGCGCGTCCTCGTCCCCGAAGAGGAACTCGGCGAGCGCCTTGGCCAGCTCCGTCTTCCCGACGCCCGTGGGACCGGCGAAGATGAACGAGCCACCGGGGCGCTTCGGGTCCTTGAGCCCGGCGCGCGTGCGACGGATCGCCTGGGACAGCGCCTTGATGGCGGTGTCCTGGCCGACGACCCGCTTGTGCAGCTCGTCCTCCATGTGCAGGAGCTTGCTGGACTCCTCCTCGGTGAGCTTGACGACCGGGATGCCGGTCGACATCGCCAGCACCTCGGCGATCAGCTCGTCGTCGACCTCCGCGACGGAGTCGAGGTCGCCCGACTTCCAGGCCTTCTCCTTGTCGGCGCGCTGGGCGGTGAGCTGCTTCTCCTTGTCCCGCAGCCCGGCGGCCTTCTCGAAGTCCTGCTCGTCGATCGCCGACTCCTTGTCGCGGCGGGCCTCGGCGATCTCCTCGTCCAGGGCCTTGAGCTCCGGCGGCGCCGTCATGCGGCGGATGCGCAGGCGCGCGCCCGCCTCGTCGATCAGGTCGATCGCCTTGTCCGGCAGGTACCGGTCGTTGATGTACCGGTCGGCGAGCTGCGCGGCGGAGACCAGCGCGGAGTCCGTGATGGACACGCGGTGGTGCGCCTCGTAGCGGTCGCGCAGGCCCTTGAGGATCTCGATGGCGTGCTCGAGCGACGGCTCGTTGACCTGGATCGGCTGGAAGCGGCGCTCCAGGGCCGGGTCCTTCTCGACGTACTTGCGGTACTCGTCGAGCGTGGTCGCGCCGATGGTCTGCAGCTCGCCGCGGGCCAGCATCGGCTTGAGGATGCTCGCCGCGTCGATCGCGCCCTCGGCGGCGCCCGCCCCGACGAGGGTGTGGATCTCGTCGATGAACAGGATGATGTCGCCGCGGGTGCGGATCTCCTTGAGCACCTTCTTGAGGCGCTCCTCGAAGTCACCGCGGTAGCGGGAGCCCGCGACCAGGGCGCCGAGGTCCAGCGTGTAGAGCTGCTTGTCCTTCAGCGTCTCCGGCACGTCGCCGCGCACGATGTCCTGGGCGAGGCCCTCGACGACGGCCGTCTTGCCGACGCCCGGCTCGCCGATCAGCACCGGGTTGTTCTTGGTGCGGCGGCTCAGCACCTGCATGACGCGCTCGATCTCCGTCGAGCGGCCGATGACCGGGTCGAGCTTGCCCTCGCGCGCGGCCTGGGTGAGGTTGCGGCCGAACTGGTCGAGGACGGCGGAGCCGGACGGCTGCCCCTCCTGCGGGCCGCCGGCGGCCACGGGCTCCTTGCCCTGGTAGCCGCTCAGCAGCTGGATGACCTGCTGGCGCACCTTGTTGAGGTCGGCGCCCATCTTCGTGAGCACCTGGGCGGCGACGCCCTCACCCTCGCGGATGAGGCCGAGCAGGATGTGCTCGGTGCCGATGTAGTTGTGCCCGAGCTGCAGCGCCTCGCGGAGCGACAGCTCCAGCACCTTCTTGGCGCGCGGCGTGAACGGGATGTGCCCGCTCGGGGCCTGCTGGCCCTCGCCGATGATCTCGGTGACCTGGGTGCGGACGCCGTCGAGCGAGATCCCCAGCGACTCCAGGGCCTTCGCGGCGACGCCCTCACCCTCGTGGATGAGTCCGAGCAGGATGTGCTCGGTGCCGATGTAGTTGTGGTTGAGCATCCTTGCCTCTTCCTGAGCAAGGACGACCACCCGACGGGCTCGGTCGGTGAATCTCTCGAACATGTGCTGCTCCCTCACGAGCGGCGTTACCTGCACCCCGTCGGATTGACGGCTACAGCCTGACCGCTACGACTCTATGCGCTCCCAACTCGCCGACACCCCTCGGTAAGCCCATGTTCGCCAGGGGCGTGACGGCGCGCCGGATTGCCAGCCGCGGGCGGCGCGGTCCAGGCTCGGGGAAAGGCGGTCGCCGTCGCGGAGACCGCCGCAGAGGTTCCACCCAGGGGGTACCGATGGACGAGATCGAGCAGCAGCCGGGAGCCACGGGCGGGGCGGGTCACGACGCGGGCCACAACGCGGGAGAACGGGCGTGGAACGGGGACGACGCGCGGCTGGCGCAGTTCTCCGGCGTCCTCGGCGAGGTGCACGACCCGCTGACCTGGGGCCTCGACCTGGAGGACCAGTCGCTCACCGGGCACGCGGACTCCGACGACCCGACGTGCGAGCGGTTCGTGCGCGCCTACCGGTCGTTCACCGGGGAGGCGCTGGAGGTCGAGACCCTGCGCACCCGGGTGCCCGACGACGACGTCGAGGACGTGGTCCGCGCCGCGTGCAGCGGGGCGCTCGCCGCACCCCTGCACGCCGACATCGCCGCGCCGGTCGAGCCGGCGCCGTCCGACGGCTCGGAGGATGCCGCCCAGGACGACCACGGGGAGGACTTCGCGGACTCGTTCCAGGACTACCGCAGCGCCATGCGCGCCCTGGTCGCCGAGGTCGACGAGGCCCCGCTGACGACGGGGACGTTCGCGGTGGACGGGGACGACGCGGACTGCGTGCGCGTCACCGCCCGCGAGACCACCGCCGTGTACGTCGCGGCGGCCGACCGCGCCCTCGTGGTCACGGGCCCCGCCGACCTCGTCGACCGGGTGGAGGTCGTGACCCGGCCCGTCGACGCGCTCCTGACGGGGCGACGTCGTGCTGACGGCGGTGCGTGATCGACGTCCCGGGACCTCGCCCTGACGGGTGACGACACCCGACCTATGCTGCACACCAGGGCCGCCCCGCAGGTCGTCACGGGCGGCGGACGCACGACGAGAGAGTCGGGGTGACCGATGCGCGGCATCGTGGTCGGGGTCAACGGTTCGGTCGAGTCGGACGAGGCGCTGGACTGGTCGCTGCGGGAGGCCGCCTCGGGCGGCGTCCCGCTCACGCTGGTCATGGTCGCCGCGGGCGCCGGCAAGGGCGCCGACGCCGCCGCGCACGAGGCCGCGCTGGCCCCGGTGCGCGAGCAGGCGCAGGTGCTGCTCGACGCGGCCCGTGCCCGCACGGGCGTCGACGTCGACGGCACGGTCACGGCGCTCCCCGGCCCGGCGGCCGACCGGCTGCTCGAGCTCGGCGCGGACGCCGACATGCTGGTCCTCGGCCGGCGCCGGCGGGGACGGCTCGGCCGGGCCGTGCTGGGCTCGGTGTCGACGACGGTCGTGGAGCACGCCGTCGTCCCCGTCACGGTGGTGCGCCACGGCAACCCCGACGGTGCCCCGGAGGACGACGTGCCTGCCGAGGCGACCCCGCGGATCGTCGTCGGCGTCGACACCTCCGCCCCGAGCGTCGCCGCCCTCGCGCACGCGTGCGCCGTCGCGGGACGCACCGGTGCCTCGATCGACGCCGTCTTCGCCTGGCAGATCACGACCCTGGCCCCGCTGCCCGGCTCGTGGGGGTGGGCTCCGCCCATCGACGACTACGAGAAGTTCGCGACGGACTCCCTCGCCGAGGCGGTGCGGGCGGCGGGCGTGACGCTGCCGCCCGAGCGGCTGAACCGCCGGGTGGTGCACGGGCAGGCCGCCAAGCAGCTCGTGGCCGCGGCGCAGGGCGCCGAGCGGCTCGTCGTCGGGGCGCGCGGCCTCGGCGGGTTCGACCGGCTGCTGCTGGGGTCGGTCAGCCGGCAGGTGCTCGACTTCGCGCCCTGCCCCGTCACCGTCGTCCGTGGCTGACCGGCGGTCGGACCCTCCTACGCGAGCGCCTGCTCGAGGTCGGCGACGAGGTCCTCGACGTCCTCGATCCCGACCGACAGGCGCACGAGGTCGTCGGGCACCTCGAGCGACGTGCCCGCGACGGAGCCGTGCGTCATGCGGCCCGGGTGCTCGACCAGCGACTCCACCCCGCCCAGCGACTCCGCGAGCGTGAACACCTGGGTGCGCGCGCAGACCTCCAGGGCCTTGGCCTCGCTGCCGGCTCGGAACGACACCATGCCGCCGAACCCGCGCATCTGCCGGGCGGCGACGTCGTGGCCGGGGTGCGACGCGAGGCCCGGGTAGAGCACCTCCGTCACGGCCGGGTGGCCGGCGAGGAAGTCGGCGACGGCGGAGGCGTTCGCCTGGTGCCGGTCCATGCGGACGGCGAGGGTCTTGAGGCCGCGCAGCGTGAGCCACGCGTCGAACGGGCCCGCGACGGCGCCCGAGGAGTTCTGGTGGAAGCCGACGGCGCCCGCCACGTCCGTGCCGCCCGCGGGCGACTCCAGCCCGCCCGGCAGCACCGCGCCCACCGCGACGACGAGCGCTCCCCCGACGACGTCGCTGTGCCCGCCGATGTACTTCGTCGTCGAGTGCACCACCACGTCCGCGCCGAGCGCCAGCGGCTGCTGCAGGTACGGGGTGGCGAAGGTGTTGTCGACGACGAGCAGCGCGCCGGCCTCGCGCGCCACGCCCGCGAGCGCCGCGACGTCGCTGATCCCGAGCAGCGGGTTCGTCGGCGTCTCGACCCAGACGACCTTCGTCTCGGGCCGGACGGCGGCCCGCACCGCGTCGACGTCGGCCAGGTCGACCGGCGTGTGCGCGATCCCCCACGGCCCGAAGACCCGCGCGATCAGGCGGTACGTGCCGCCGTACGCGTCGTCGGGCACGATCACGTGGTCGCCCGGTCGCAGCACCGCGCGCAGCAGCGTGTCCTCCGCCGCCAGGCCGGAGGCGAACGCGAAGCCGCGCTCGCCCTGCTCCGCCGCCGCGAGCGCCTCCTCGAGCGCGGTGCGCGTCGGGTTGGCGGAGCGGGAGTACTCGTACCCGCCGCGCAGCCCGCCGACGCCGTCCTGCTTGTACGTGGAGACCTGGTGGATGGGCGGCACGACGGCACCGGTCGTGGGGTCCGGGTCCTGGCCCGCGTGGATGGCGCGGGTCGAGAATCCGGTGGTGCTCCAGTCGGGGTGCTCGCTGTGGCTCACCCGGCCAGCGTACGCACCAGGATCGTCATCGGCCCGCGACGAACCCCAGGAGGTCGTGCCGGGTGAGGACGCCGACGGGGTCGCCGTCCTCGACCACGAGCAGCGCGTCGGCGTCGGTCAGCGCGGCGCGCACGGCCTCCACGCCCTCGCCGGAGCCGATGAGCGGCAGGCGGTCCTGCATGTGCGCGTCGACGCGGTCGGCGAGGGAGGCCCGGCCGGAGAACACGGCGTCGAGCAGCGCGCGCTCGGTCACGGCGCCCGCGACCTCGCCGATCTTCACGGGCGGCTCCGCCCCGACCACGGGCATCTGCGAGACGCCGTACTCGCGCAGGATCTCGATGGCGTCGCGCACCGTCTCGCTCGGGTGGGTGTGCACCAGGTCGGGCAGCCGCCCGTCCTTGGCCCGCAGGATGTCCCCCGCGGTGACGCCCTGCTCGTCGGGCAGGAACCCGTACGACCGCATCCACGTGTCGGAGAAGATCTTCGACAGGTAGCCGCGCCCGCCGTCCGGCAGCAGGACGACGATCACGGCCTCCGCCGCGGCCGCCGCGTCCTCCACCTCGAGCCGCCGCGCGAGCCGCAGCGCCGCTTCGACCGCCATCCCGCACGACCCGCCCACGAGCAGGCCCTCCTCGCGCGCGAGGCGGCGCGTCATCGCGAACGAGTCCGCGTCGGTGACGGCGATGACCTCGTCGGGGACGGTCGGGTCGTAGGCCCCCGGCCAGAAGTCCTCGCCGACGCCCTCCACCAGGTACGGGCGGCCGTCGCCCCCGGAGTAGACCGAGCCCGCCGGGTCGGCGCCGACGATCCGCACCGGGCCGCCCTCGGACCGTTCCGCCGACACCTCCTTGAGGTAGCGGCCGGTGCCGGTGATCGTGCCGCCCGTGCCGACACCCGCGACGAAGTGCGTCACCCGGCCGTCCGTGTCCGCCCACACCTCGGGCCCGGTGGACTCGTAGTGCGACAGCGGGCCGTTCGGGTTGGCGTACTGGTTCGGCTTCCACGCCCCGTCGATCTCGGTGACCAGCCGGTCGGAGACCGAGTAGTACGAGTCGGGGTGGTCGGGCGGGACCGCGGTGGGCGTCACGACGACGCGCGCGCCGTACGCACGCAGCACGTCGCGCTTGTCCTCGCTCACCTTGTCCGGGCAGACGAAGACGCAGTCGTAGCCCTTGCGCTGCGCGACGAGCGCGAGGCCGACGCCGGTGTTGCCCGAGGTCGGCTCGACGATCGTGCCGCCGGGCCGCAGCTCGCCGGACGCCTCCGCCGCCTCGACCATCTTCAGCGCGATGCGGTCCTTGACCGACCCGCCGGGGTTCACGTACTCGACCTTGGCGAGGATCGTCGCGCTCAGGCCGTCCGTGACACGGGTGAGCCGCACGAGCGGGGTGTGCCCGACGAGCTCCGAGATGTGCTCCGCGTATCTCATGTGCCGATCATGCCCCTCCGCGCGCGTTTCACCACCGGTCCCGCGTGGTGCCGCGGAACGCGACCACGAGCACCCGCACCGCGAGCACCGTGCCGACGAAGCCGAGCGCGGCGCCGAGCACCGTGAACCAGGGCAGCTGCGGCGCGAGCATCGGCCCGCCGTCGGCGACGAACAGCACGACCGCCCCGACGACGGCGCCCACGGCCACGAGCGTCATGATGACCTGCTGCACCAGGCCGGAGAGGAAGGCCCGGTCGGCGGGGTCGGAGAACGCGCGCACGGTGACGGTGAAGCGTCCCTCCTCGAGGTCGCGGACGATGCGGGTCACCCGGCGCGGCAGCCGCTCCAGCTCGGGTGCGAAGCCCAGGAGCTGCTGCGTGGCCTTGCGACGCACCGCCTCCGGCGTGACGAGCCGGTGCAGCAGCGGCCGGCCGTGGGTGCGGGCCCCGGCCACCAGCTCGTAGCCGGGGCTGAGCAGGTCGAGCGTGCCCTCCAGCGACGCGAACGTGCGGAACGCGGCCGCGACCTGCGGCGGCACCGCCATGCCCGCCGCCGTCACGAGCCGCACCAGCCCGGCGAACGCCGCGCCGGCGCCGGCGCCCGCGCGGAACCGCAGGACGAGCTGACCCACCTCGCGCTCGAGGCGGCGGACGTCGAGGCCCGGCGGTGCGTCGAGCAGCTCCAGCAGGGCGTCGGTGGCGGCGATCGCGTCGTCGCCGTCGATGGCCAGCAGCAGCGCGCCGAGGGCGATGCGCTCGGGCTCCCCGAGCCTGCCGACCGACCCCATGTCGAGCAGCCCGAGGCCACCGTCGGCCAGCACGAGCACGTTGCCCGGGTGCAGGTCCGCGTGGAACGTGCCCGCCACGAGCAGCTGGTCGAGCGCGGCCCGCAGCAGCCGGTCCGCGAGCGCCGCGCGGGCCTCGTCGTCGAGCCGCGCCAGCACCGCCTGCGCCTGGCCGACCGGCGTGCCGTCCAGCCGCTCCAGCACCAGCAGCGTGCCGCTCGACGGCCCGTCGACCACCTGCGGCACCACGACCAGCGGGCCCGACGACGCGCCGTCGTGCGTCACGACGTCCAGCGCGGCGCGCAGCGCCCGGGTGTTCTCCGCCTCGACGTCGTAGTCGAGCTCCTCCCGCAGCGACGCCGCGAAGCCGTCGGCCAGGGCGACGACGCCGAGCGCACTGCCCCAGGCGGTGTCGCGCTCGAGCCGGCGGGCGAGCCGGGCGAGGATCGCGAGGTCCACGGCGACCTGCTCGCGCGCACCGGGGCGCTGCACCTTGACCACGACGTCGCGCCCGTCGAGCAGGCGGGCGGCGTGCACCTGCCCCACCGACGCCGAGGCGATCGGCTGCGGGTCGAAGGACGCGAAGACCTCCGCCACGGGTCGTCCGAGCGACCGCTCCACGACGGCCTCCACCCGGTCCCACGGCGCCGGCGGCACGTCGCTCTGCAGCGTCGCGAGGGTCTCGGTGACGGCGTCCGGCAGCAGGTCGCGCCGGGTGGAGAGCATCTGGCCGAACTTCACGAACGTCACGCCTGCGTCGGACAGGGTGTCGCGCAGCCCGACCGCGAGCCGCTGGACGTCCGAGCGTGACGTCGACCGCCTGTCCCGGCGGTTGCGCCCGAACGCGCCGCCCAGGCCGTGCCGGACGGCGATCGCCACGACCTGCGCGTAGCGGCGCGTCTCGCGCCGGCCCTGCCGCAGCCGCCGGACGGCGCGCCACGGGGTGGGCAGCGTGCCGGTGGGCACCAGCAGCTCCAGCACGAGCAGCACGCACAGGCCCAGCACGAACGCCCACGCGAACACGAGCACGATCGCGACGAACGCGACCCACGGGTCCACCGCGAGGACACCGTCGTCGTTCCACCACCCCGCCGCGCGCAGGCCGCCCGTGAGCGCGGCCGACGCGCCCGTGATCGCCACCAACGACACGAGCACCGCACGGATCCACCCGACCGGCGCGCCCATTACCCGCCGCGCCGTCCAGGCGAGCAGCACCAGCATCGCCACCGTCGAGACGAACGCGAAGATCGCGCCGACCACGCCGCCTACCGCGTCCATGACCACCCCGTCGTCGCCCGCACCATGGCGCCTACTCTCCCCGACGGCCCCGGACTCGTCACCAGGGACCGCCCCTGAGAGGTGCCGCCGGGGAGGCCGCCGGGGCGGGCGTCAGGCGCGGGTGGCCCAGGCGGCGAGGCCCAGGGCGACGGCATCCTCCGCGAGCGCCGCGGGCAGGTCCGGCCAGCCGCGCCGCGCGACGGCGGCGCGCCACGCCGCGCCCACCCCGGTGCCGACGACGCCGCCCGCGGCCCCGGCGACGACCGCCGCCGCGACCGACGGCGCCGGGGCGTGGTGCCGCAGCGCGAGGAGCAGCCCGCCGACGGCGCCGCTCGCGGCGCGGACGTTCGGCCCGGGAGGATCGAGGCGACTGGGCGTGGTCGGCAGCTTGTCGCCCACGAGCTCCCCCGCGACGGCGAGCCCCGCGAGCAGGCGCGGCACCGTGGCCGGGCGGCGGAGGCGGTGCGTGGGCAGCCGGTGCGCCGGCACCGGGCCGAGCAGCGGGCCGGCGACGCCGAGCGTGGCGCGCGAGCCCGCCGCCACTCCCAGCGCCAGCGAGCGGACGACGAGCGGTGCGGTCATGCGCCCACCCTGGCACCGTCGGGCCACTGCCGCCCGCCCGCCCGCCCTCCACGCCGAACAGGCGATCGGTCGGGCTCGGTCGACCGATCAGCCGGGCAGGGCGGCCGGCTCGGCGGCAGGGCCGACGGGGTCGGGGCGGCCCTTGTCGTTGCGCATCAGGAAGCTCGCCACCACGAGGACGGCCAGGACCACGACGCCCATGACGAGGTAGGACGAGGAGAACCCGATCGCGTCGTACGACAGACCGAAGACCCAGGAGAAGATGAAGACGCCGACCTGCTTGGCCGTGTTGAAGCCGACCATGTAGGCGGTGGCGGAGATCCGGACGTCGAACATGCGGGTGATGTACTTCATCACCGAGACCAGCATCAGCGGCATCTCGATCGAGGCCAGCAGGCGCCACAGGATGAGCATCTCGGTCGAGGTGAACAGGGCCGAGCCCACGACGCGGACCACGAGGACGAGGGCGAAGATCTGCAGGCCCCGCTTGGCGCCGATCTTGTTGATGATGAACGGCATCGCCACCATGACGGCGGCCTCGAGCAGGATCTGCACGAACACGACGCGGGAGAACAGCACCTGCGGGTCGCCCGAGCCGGTCACGTGGTGGCCGAAGTAGATCGCGTACTGCCCGTCGAAGACGTCGTACAGCGCGGCCGTGCCGAACATCAGCACCATGAAGCCGACGAACGAGCGGTCCCGCAGCAGGTGCTTGAGCGTGTCCTTGCTGACCTTGGGCCGGTCCTTGGACTCGGTGGCCACCTGAGCCTGCGCGGCGGAGCCCGGCTTCGGGGTACGGGCCGCGAACAGCAGCGCCCCGAGGACGATCGCGGAGAACGTGCCGACCCACCAGATGTTGTCGGGGTTGGCCGCCCAGATGAAGCCGCCCACGAGCGACGCGGTCGCGCCGGCCAGCGAGCCGAAGAGCCGCACGTGCCCGTACTCGAACCCGTTGGCCCGGGAGTTGCGCTCGTTGAACGCCTCCACCACGCCGACGCCCGAGTTGAGCACCAGCGACAGGAAGACGCCGCCGACGAGCGCGCCCAGCACCTGGTTGGCGCCCACGATCGCCGGGAAGACGAACGAGAAGAAGGGGCCCATGAGCGCGCCCATGACGACGACGAAGGCGAACAGGTTCTTGCGGAACCCGAGCCGGTCCTGGATGTAGCCGTAGAACGGCTGCAGGCAGAGGGCCGTGAGAGCCATCATCGACTGGAGGAGGCCGATGTTGCCCGACGACATCCCCAGCTGCTCCTCGAGCCAGGGCGCGAGGAACGTCATCACGAGCTGCCAGATGGCGAAGTAGAAGAAGAACAGCCCGCCGAAGTTCCAGAACGCGAGCTTCTTCAGGGAGTCGCGGGCGCGGGGCTTGGCGGTGGCGCCGTCGGGCGTCGCGGTGGTGGTGCTCATCAGAAGGCTCCGTCGGCGGGGAGGACCTCGGTGGAGGTGGGCGTGGGGCGGGTGTCGGGCACCGGCGTGCCCCACACGGGGTTGCCGTCGGCGTCGAAAGGCAGCACCTGGGCGCGGGCGTGGCGGTTCGGGTCCCACAGCGGGTCGCCGGAGATCTCGGTGTAGGTGCGCGCGTGGTAGACGAGGACGGCGTCGCCGTCGGGCGTCTCGGTGAACGAGTTGTGGCCGGGGCCGTACTGGCCGACGGACGGGTCGCTGACGAACACCGGCTCCGCGCTCTTGGTCCACGACGCCGGGTCGAGGAGGTCGGCGTCGGCGTCCGCGGTGAGCAGGCCCATCGCGTAGTCGATGCCGGTGGCGGCGCCGGAGTAGGTGAGGAAGACGCGGCCGCCGCGCACGAGGACCGACGGGCCCTCGTTGACCCAGAAGCCCTTGATCTCCCAGTCGAACTCGGGCCGCGTCAGCTCGACCGCCGGGGTGGCGAGCGTCCACGGGTTCGCCATGCGGGCGATGTACAGGTTCGAGTGGCCGCGCACCGTGAGGTCCTGCTGCGCCCAGACGAGGTACTGCTCCCCGCCGAGCACGAAGCTCGTGGCGTCCAGCGCGAACGACTCCCAGCCGGTGTCGACCTGGCCGCGCTCCACCCACTCGCCCTCGAAGGGGTCGTCGGCGGTGTTCTCCAGCACGAAGACGCGGTGGTTGAACGTCTCGTTCTGGCTCGGGGCGTCCACGGTGCCGTGGTCCACGGGGGCGGCGGCGTAGTAGACGTACCAGGCGCCGTCCACCCGGTGGATCTCCGGCGCCCAGATGAGCTGCGACTGCGGGCCGCTGTCGTGCTTGGTCCAGATCGTCACCTCGTCGGCCTTCTGCAGGTCCTCGAGGCGGTCGGCGCGGCGGAGCACGATGCGGTCGTACCGCGGGTGCGAGCCCGTGAAGTAGTAGGTGCCCTCGTGCCGGAGCACGCACGGGTCGGCGCGCTGCAGCACGATCGGGTTGACCGTGACCTGGTCCGTCATTGGTGTCTCTTCCTCCGGTGTCCTGCACTGGTCCGGCAGAGCGCATCGGGCGCTGCTCCACCAAGAATGTAAACGATGTAAACCAGTGCCCGGCGTGACGTCCGCGACGTCGGCGCCCGGAGCGGCGCCATGACCAGGACGAAGGGGGGCGCGGTGTGACGAGGCCCACGCGCCGGGAGGCCGAGGGCCTCAGGTCGTGACGACGAGCCCGAGCGCCTCGGCGACGACGACCGCCTGGGCGGGATCGACGACCGCGCCCTGCAGGCGCGCCGCGCGCGGGTCGAGCGCCGACAGGTCGGTGCCCCGCAGGACGGCGCCGCGCAGGTCGACGTCGGCCAGCTCCGCGCCGGAGAGGTCCACGCCGATCACCGTGGCCCCGGACAGCCGCGCCCCCTCGAGGTCGGCCTCGCGCATCCGCAGACCCTCGAGGTGCACGCCGTCCAGCGCCGCCCGGTGCAGCGTGACGAACGACCAGTCGCCACGCTCGGCCCGCAGCAGGTCGAAACGGCAGTCGTCGAACCGGGAGCCCACGAGCTTGCAGCCCTCGAACGACGCGTCGAACAGGTTCGCGCGACTGAACGTGCACCCCGTGAACGCGGTGTCCCGCCACGCCGACGCGTTGAACCGCGCCCCGCGGAACGTGCACTCGTCGAACGTGGCGCCGGTGGCCGTCACCTCCGTGAGGTCGACCTCGACCAGCTCGACCCGCTCCAGCGTGACGCCGGACAGGTCCCGTCCGTACCAGTCCTCGCCCCGCACGGTGCTTCCGGGCTCGATGCCGTCCGGTCCGATCGATCGCATCCCCGGACCGTACCCGCGGCTTGCGACACTGGACCCGTGCCCGACACCCTGCCCGACACCACGCCCGACACCACGCCCGACAACACGGCGCCCCGTGGCCTGATCCTGACGCCCGGCGCGGGCGCGAGCCGCGACCACCACACGCTCGTGGCGGTGGAGCAGCGGCTGGCCGCGCTGGACCCGCCGCTGCCCACCGAGCGCGTGGACTTCCCGTACCGGCTGGCGGGCAAGCGGATGCCGGACCGGCCGCCGGTCGCCGTCGCGCACCTGCGCGCCGAGGCGGAGCGGTTCGCCGGGTCCCTCGGCGTCGGCACGGACGCGCTCCTGCTGGGCGGCCGGTCGTACGGCGGGCGGATGTGCTCAATGGCGGTGGCCGAGGGCCTGCCCGCCGCCGGGCTGGTGCTGCTCAGCTATCCCCTGCACCCGCCGGGCAAGCCCGAGAGGCTGCGCGTCGAGCACTTCCCCGCGCTCACGGTGCCGGTGCTCTTCGTCTCCGGCGACCGCGACCCGTTCGGCAGCCCCGACGAGCTGGCCGAGCACGCCGCGACCATCCCCGGCCCCGTCACGACCGTCACCCTGCCCGGCGCGCACGACGTCCGGGGCAAGGACGACGACGTGGCCGCCGCCGTCGCGAACTGGGCGCGCACGCTCTGACGTTCCCTCCCGCGCGCATGTCCACCGATGCGCGCTTTTGTCCGCTCGCGCTCGGCGCACGCCTCGGCCTGCCAGCATCTGTCCCGTCACGACCGTCGACCGACGGCACATGTGTGCAAGGAGGCCCTCATGTCCACGAGAAAGCTCCGACGCCCCGGCGTCGCGTTCCTCGCCGTCGGCGCCGTGGCGGCGCTCGGCGCCTGCAGCGGCGGCGGCGACTCGGGCGGCGGTGGCGAGGACGTCACCCTCACGTTCGCGTGGTGGGGCGATGCGTCGCGCGCCGAGCGGTACGAGAAGGCGATCGACCTGTACGAGGAGAAGAACCCGCACGTCACCATCCAGTCGTCGTACGCCTCTTTCGCCGACTACTGGACCTCCCGGAACACGGAGGCCGCCAGCGGCAGCCTCCCGGACGTGTTCCAGATGGACGTCAGCTACCTGTCGCAGTACGGCGGCACCGGGCAGGTCGCCCCGCTCGACGAGTTCGTCGAGGACGGCACGATCGACATCTCCACGTTCCCGGAGAGCGTCATGCCGGCCGCGAAGGTGGACGGCACGCTGGTCGGGATCCCGACCAGCACGGGCGGTATCGCGAACTTCTTCAACACCGGGCTGTTCGAGGAGCTGGGCGTCGACGTGCCCGAGGGCGACCTCACCTGGGACGAGTACGACGCCGTCCTGTCCCAGGTCGGCAAGGCCGGAGCGAGCCACGACCCGGCGGTGGCCGGCTCGACGCAGTACACCCAGATCTGGACGGTCTTCGAGATCTGGCTCGCCCAGCAGGGCAAGTCGCTGTACACCCCGGACGGCGCCCTCGGCTTCACGGAGGCCGACCTCACCGCGTGGTGGGAGCGGGCGACGCCGCTGTTCGAGGACGACGGGTTCATCGACCCGAAGCGCGCCGAGCAGCTCAACGGCGCCGACGTGCTGGGCTCCGGCGTCACGGCGAGCGAGCTGAGCTTCTACAACTTCCTGGTGCGCTTCTCGGAGGGGAGCGCGGGCGCCGAGTTCGCCATGACCCTGCCGCCGGCCGACGACCCGGGCAACCGCGGCCTGTACCTCAAGCCGTCGCTCGAGCTGTCGATGTCGGCGAACACGGAGCACCCCGAGGAGGCGGCGAAGTTCATCGACTTCATCGCCAACGACCCCGAGGTGAGCAAGGAGTTCGGCCTCTCGCGCGGCGCCCCGATCTCCCGGCCCGCGCTCGACGCGCTCGACGTGGAGGGGCTGGACCAGCAGATCCTCGACTACTGGGAGCAGCTCTCCGAGGTCGCGGGCGACACTCCCCCGCCACCGCCCGAGGGTGCCGGCGCCGTCGAGGTCGAGTTCACGCGCATCGCGCAGGACATCGGCTTTGGCACGACCGGCCTCGACGAGGGCGTGAAGGAGTTCTTCTCCATCGCCCCGGGGATGCTGGGCTGACGTCCCGGCCACGCATCGAGCGTGCTGAATTGATCCTCATTCGGTGGAATTGAGGATCAAGTCAGCACGCTCGATGCGTGGGGTCAGCGGCCGCCCGCGGGCTTCGCCGGGTACTCGGCGGGCTTCTTGCCCAGCTCGACGGCGAGCTCACGCCGCCCGGCGAGGATCTCGGCCCGTTCCTCGTCGCGCTGGCGCAGGGCGTCGGCCTGCAGCTCGGGCGAGAGGTGGTCCCAGTACAAGGTGCCGTCGAGGTGCTGCGCCTCGTGGATGAACGCGCGGGCGAGGAACCCGCTGCCGGAGAGCTGCACCGGCCCACCGTGCTGGTCCACGCCGCGCACGACGGCGGCGCCCGGCCGCTCCAGCGGCTCGTACGCGCCGGGCACGGACAGGCAGCCCTCCTCCTCCGTCTCGGGCTCGGCGTCGGAGTCCGTCTCGAGGATCGGGTTGACGACGTGACCCACGTGCCGGTCGCCGCGCTCGTCGGTGACGTCGTAGACGAACACCCGCAGCCCGACGCCGACCTGCGGCGCCGCGAGGCCCACGCCCTCGGCGTTCTCCATCGTCGCGAACATGTCGTCGATCAGGCGGGCGAGCTCGGGGGTGGAGAACTCCTCCACGGTCGCAGCGGGCGTGTGCAGCACGGGTTCGCCGATCTCGGTGATCCGGAGCACGCGCCCGCGCGCCGCCTCCGGCGCCTGGGCCGGGTACGGGTCGGCCAGCTCCCCCAGCAGGTACGTGGCGGGCCGACGTCGTCCGAAGCTCCAAGCCATGGGACGAAGCCTAAAGCCTGTCGAACGACCTCGGTGCGGTGTTCGGCAGCGTCCTTCTCGGACGTCCCTATGCCGCTGAAGCAGTGAGGGTTCCCACGTCGCTCGGGCTGATTTCGTCGGCGCGGGTGCGTCGGCCAGAGCCTTCCCGTCTGTGGGCTTTGGTGGCCCGGCCTCGTGCTTCGGGGTCCGGGTCCTGGGAGAAGTTGTTCTCGCCCCAGGTGGCGAGATTGACCGCGGCGTTCAGGTCGCGGTCGAGGGTGTGCCCGCAGTTCTCGCAGACGAAGAGCCTGTCGGCGAGGGTAAGCGTGGGCTTCACGTCACCGCAGGCCGAACACGTCTTCGACGACGGGAACCAGCGGTCCGCGGTCAGGACCTGCCCGCCGCGCCAGGACGCCTTGTAGCGCAGCTGGCGGGCGAGCTCTCCGTGGGGCGCCTGCCCGGCGCGCGAGCAGCGCCAGGTGCGCGACGCTCGAGGGATGGACGGCATCGAGACACGGCTCCGACGCCGCCTCGCCGAGCTGGAGGACGACCGCGGGTCCCCCGGGTCCACGATCGCCGGCGTGCCCGAGGCCACCCGGGTCGACGACGAGTGCGACCCGCGACGCGCGGGCGTCGCCTGGGACCGCCAGCAGGCGGCGGCCCGCGAGGACCGGACCGCGCGGGAGCGGGCCGAGGTGCGCGCCGCTCTCGACAGGATGGCGGCGGGCACCTACGGCCTCTGCGAGGTCTGCGGCCACCCCATCCCCCCGGCGCGGCTCGAGGCGCGGCCCACGACCACGCGTTGCGTCGAGCACGCCGCCTGAGCGCCGACCCGGACCCGGCCCGCCCGGGGCCGTCCGGCGAGCATCCGCCCACCGCGACATCCTGGCCGTGCCCGCGTCGCCCACCGCCCGGAGGTCACCGTGCCCCGCTCGCCCGACCGCCCCGGCGCCGAGCGCTGGGTGCCCGAGGGCGCCGACATCGACGCCCTCGCCCAGGCCGCGCACGCGTGCCGGGGCTGCGAGCTGTGGCACGATGCCACCCAGGTGGTGTTCTCCGCCGGCCCGCCGGACGCCGAGCTCGCCCTGGTCGGTGAGCAGCCGGGCGACCGCGAGGACCGCGAGGGCGAGCCGTTCGTCGGCCCCGCGGGCCGGGTGCTCGACGACGCGCTCGAGGCGGCCAGGCTCACGGCGGGGTCGGTCTACCTCACCAACGCCGTCAAGCACTTCCGGCACGTCGAGCTCCCCGAGCGCGGGAAGCGCCGCCTGCACAAGACGCCCGCCGTCGCGCACGTGCGCGCCTGCCTGCCCTGGCTGGAGGCCGAGCTGGCCGCCGTGCGGCCGCGCGTCGTCGTCGCGCTCGGGTCGACCGCCGCCCGCGCCGTGCTGGGCGCGCCGGCACGGGTCGGCGAGCTGCGCGGCCGGGTGCTCGACGCCCCGGAGCGCGGCGCCTTCCCCGGCGCGCCCGTCGTCGTGACGACGCACCCATCGGCCCTGCTGCGGCTGCGCGACCGATCGGGGTGGGACGACGCCTTCGACGCGCTCGTGGCGGACCTCGGCACCGCGGCCCGGGCCGCCCGCGCCGCCTGATCCTCCGGGGTCCCCCGGAGCCGCCTCCCGCCGGGGTCATACCCCAGGGGGACCCCCGCCCGGCAGGGATCCGCTCGTGGTCCGACGCGGCCGGCGGGCCGCCGCGGGCACGGTAGGTGTCATGACACCTCTGCTGAGCGCTCGTGGACTGACGATGCAGTACCCCGGCGGGGTCACGCCCGCCCTGGACGCCGTGGACCTCGACATCGCCGCGGGCGAGTCGGTGGCGATCATGGGCGCGTCCGGCTCGGGCAAGACGACCCTGCTGCACTGCCTCGCGGGCATCCTGCGACCGACGGCCGGGTCCGTGACGTTCGCGTCGGGACAGGGTCCCGTGCGGGTCGAGTCGCTCGACGACGCCGCCCGGTCACGGCTGCGGCGCGAGGAGCTCGGCTTCGTGTTCCAGCAGGGCCTGCTGCTCGACGAGCTGACCGCGCTCGAGAACGTGGCCGTGGCGCGCATGCTCGCGGGCGTGCCGCGCGGCCAGGCCGAGGCCGAGGCGGCGCAGTGGCTGCAATACCTGGGCCTCGCGGGCCTCGAGCCGCGCCGGCTCGGCGAGCTGTCGGGCGGCCAGGCGCAGCGCGTCGCGATCGCGCGCGCCCAGGTCACCGGCGCCCGGCTGATCTTCGCGGACGAGCCCACCGGCGCACTGGACTCCGCTACCTCCGTCGAGGTGCTGGACCTGCTGCTCTCGGCGACCACCCAGGGCCGCACGCTCGTCGTCGTCACGCACGACGCCGATGTCGCGCGCCGCTGCGCGCGCACCGTCGTCCTGCGCGACGGCCGCGTCGTCTCCGACACGGCGGCCCCGGCCGCCGCGGCCGCGCCGGCCGCCGAGGTGGCGCGATGACCGCCACCGCGCCGGCGCCCGCCCCGACCGGCGTGCCGGGCGCCCGCCCCGCCGGAGCCCTCGCGACCGCCGTCCACCTCGCCCCGCTGTTCCGGCGGCGCCGCGACGGCGACCACCTGGCCACGGCGCTGCCCGTGGCGAGCTTCGCCGTGGTCACGGCGCTGCTGCTCGTGGTGCTCGGCGGCGCGCAGGCCTTCTTCCGCTGGGACGACGACCTCGCCACCACCTACGAGACGCTCGCCGTCATCGCCGTCGTGCTGCTGCTCGTGCCGCTCGCCACGGTGGGCGCGTCCGCCGCCCGCCTCGCCGCCCGACGGCGCGACGAGCGGCTCGCGTCCCTGCGCCTGCTCGGCGCCACCACCGGCACGATCACGGCGCTCACCGTGCTCGAGGCGGCGGTGACGGCCCTGGTCGGCGCGGTGCTCGGGGTCGTGCTGTACGCCGTCCTTGCGCCGCTCGTGGGACTGCTGCACTTCCGCGGCGAGGCCCTGGGCGCGCAGATGTGGGTGCCGTGGTGGTGGCTGCCGCTCGCCGTCCTGGTCGTGACCCTGCTGGCCGCCGCGAGCGCCGTCGTCGGGCTGCGCGCGGTCGTCGTGACGCCGCTGGGCGTGCGCACCCGGCAGAAGCCGGGCACCGCGCACTGGGTGCGCGTCGTGATCGCCGTCGGCGTGCTCGTCGTCGGGCTGGGGCTGATGCAGGTGCTGGGCATGCTCGGGGAGATGGGCGGCATCGTGGCGATCGTCGGCACGCTCGCGGCGATCTTCGGCGGCATGCTGCTCGCCCTCGACGCCTTGGGGCCGTGGTTCGTGCGAGTGCGGGCACGGCGCCAGGCGCGCAAGGCGCAGACCGTGCCGCGGCTGCTCGCCGCGCGCATGGTGCTCGAGGACCCGAAGGCGGCCTGGCGGCAGGTCAGCGGCGTGGCGATGACCAGCTTCGTCGGCGTCTTCGGCGCCGTCGGGCTCGCCATGGCGGAGACGACCTCGACGGAGGGCATGAACCCCGACGAGCGATGGCTCATGCAGGACGTCTCCACCGGCGTCCTGGTCACCGTGGCCGTGTCGTTCCTCATGGTCGCGTGCTCGGTGGGCATCAACCAGGCCGCCTCGACGCTCGACCGGGCCGCGGTGCACGTCTCGCTGGACCGGCTCGGCGTCCCGCGCGAGGTGATGGGCGAGGCGTCGCGGCGCGCGGTGATGTCGGCGCTGTGGATGGTGGCCGGCGGCTCGGCGCTGTGCGCGGCCGTGCTGCTCTTCCCCCTGGTCGGGTACGCGATCTTCATCCAGCCCGTGGCGATCGTGACCGCGCTGGCCGTCTTCGCGCTCGGCTTTCTCGCCGTCCGCGGCGCGGCGGCGCTCAGCGCCCGCCTCGTGCCGGGCATCCTCGCCCGGCCCGAGCGCGCGCTCTGAGGTCGCCGGTCAGCCGGCGGAGCCGTCGGTCTTCTTCCCCGTCTCACGCTCCCAGGCGTCGAGCTGCTGGGTGAGCGCCCGCGCCAGCTCGAACACCTGCTGCGGGGGGATGCGCACGCGCGAGACCACCCGCCCCGGCACCACGCGGCCGGTGACCGCCCCCCCCGCCCGGGCGGGGAC
>NZ_JBHVBO010000039.1:20679-24847 GCF_042668085.1 Isoptericola sp. NPDC057391
GTCGGTCACCGGCTGCGGCGGCTTGGTGGCCGCGACGAAGTCGATGACGAACGACGTCGACGTGTGCCACAGCGACGCGAAGTCCGCCGGCACCCCGCCCTCCAGCTCGGTGGGGACGTCGATCTTGAACTTCACCTCGTTGCTCGCCATGGCCACCACTGTCGTCCTCCGGCGGCCGCGTCGCCAGCACCCCGGGCGCGGCGCGGCGGCCCCGCGGCCAGCAGCGCCCAGACCGCCAGGCCCACGACGAGAGCCCAGAAGGCGGATCCGACACCGAGCACGACGACGGGGCTCGCCGCCGTGAGGAAGGTGGCCGTCGCGGCGACCCGGTGGGACTCGTCGCGGACGGCGGCGGCGAGCGCGGCGCCGAGGGTGGTGAGCAGCGCGAGGCCTGCGACCGCCTCGAACACCCCCGCCGGCGCCGCGGCGACGAGCGCCGTGACGAGCGGCGACAGGGCGGCGAGCACCAGATAGGCCCACCCGGCGCTCTGCGTCGCGACCCAGCGGCGCCGGGGGTCGGGGTGCGCCTCGGCCGACGCCGGGAGCGCCGCGGTGATCGCGGCGAGGTTGACGGCGTGGCCGCCGGCGAACGCCCCCACCATCGTCCCGGTGCCCGTGACCAGCAGCGTCTCCCGCCAGGGCACCGCGTACCCGAAGGAGGCGAGGACGCTGACCCCCGGCACGTTCTGCGAGGCCATCGTGACGACGTACAGCGGCAGGGCGATCCCCACGACGGCGGCGGGCGTGAGGTCGGGCGCCGTCAGCACGACGGCGGGCGGGCGCAGGCCCAGCGTCCCGTCCCCGGTGGCGACGACCGCCAGGACGAGGACGACGGCGAGCCCGAAGGCCGCCGGTGTGGCCCACCGCGGTGCGAGCCGCGCGAGGAGGAGCCACAGGGCGATCACCGGGCCGACGAGCAGCGGGGCGGTCGTGACCGCGACGAGCGGCTGCAGGCACAGCGAGAGCAGCACCCCGGCGAGCATGGCCTGGGCCACGGGCACGGGGATGGCCGCCACGAGCCGGCCGAGCGCGGGCCACGCCGCGGTGAGCCCGATCAGGGCTCCGCACACGACGAACGCCCCGACGGCGGCGGACCATCCGCCGGCGACCCCGCCCGCGCTCGCGAGGACTGCCGCGCCGGGCGTGGACCACGCCAGGGTCAGGGGTGCGTGGTGGCGGCGGCTGAGCCAGATCATCCCGAGGCCCTGGACCACGCACAGCACGAGCAGGCCGGACGCCGCCTCCTCCGGGGTGGCCCCCACCGTCGTCAGGCCCGCGACCACGACCGCGAACGAGCTGGTGAAGCCGACCAGGGCGGCGACGATCCCGACACCGACCGGCTGCGCGAGCGAGCGTTCCACGAACGGAACGGTACGCCTCATCCCCGTCGTTCCGCAAACAGAACGCTAGGATGACTCCGTGCGATCCGCCGAGCTCTCCGCGCTCATCGGCGAGCGCCTCACCTCCGCCCGCGCCGTCCGAGGCCTCTCCCTCGGCGCCCTGGCCCGCGCCGCCGGCATCGGCAAGGGCTCGCTGTCGGAGATCGAGGGCGGCTCGCGCAACCCGAACCTCTCGACGCTCTATGCCCTCGCCGGCGCCCTCGACGTCCCGATCTCATGGCTGCTCGCCGAGCAGGCGGGAGCCGAGGTGTCCTCACCCGGCATCCACACCCGACTGCTGGCCGCCACGCAGGCGGACGACGTCACCGTGGAGGTCTTCGCCCTCCGCCTCGATCCCGGACCTCCGCACCGCTCGGAGCCGCACGGCGCCCACGTGACCGAGCACCTGCTGGTCACCCGCGGCCGGGCCGAGGTCGGCCCGCTCGACGCCCCCGCCGAGCTCGCCGTCGGCGAGGCGTTGCAGTGGCGCGCCGACTCCCGGCACGGGTACCGCGCCCTGGACGACGCGCCCGCGGAGGCCGTGCTCACCATGTGGTGGCGCCGCGACGACGACTAGTCGTCCAGATCGGTCGGTCGTACGGATAGATGACGCGCCCCGCGTATCAGACGGCCGTCGCGCGCGTCGTTCCCAGCAGGGGCCGGTGCGCCGCCGGCCCGTCGCACCACGAGGAGCACTCCGATGTCCGCGATCGACGCGTCCGCCACCGCCGCGGCGCCGGCTGCCCCGGCGTCGCACGCGCCCGCCCCGGCGCACGACCCGGTGGTACCGGTCGCGCCGGAGGCGCCCGTCGTCGTGGGTCCTACCGGCCACGCCATGGTGTCGCCCCGGCTGCGCACGTACGCCTACGTCGTCGCGCTCGTCGTCGGCGCGCTCGCCACCGCCGCGTCCACCATCACCGCCGCGGTGGCTCCTGGGTCCGCACAGACCGTGACCGCCGTCGGCGGGGCCGTCGCCGGGCTGTTCGCCACCATCTCGGGCGGGCTCGGCACCGCCTACCGGCCGACGTCGTCGCGAGGCACGACCTGACCGCACCAGGCACCTGGTCGACGCCACGTACCGCACCGTGGCCATCACCTCACCGTCGACCGTGCCCCCCGATGACGCACGCAACCCGGTAGGCCCGTCGGTCGCGGGGGCTCGACCGGCGGTCAGGCCCCCGAGGCGTCGGCCGCCTGATCTGAGATCGTGCCGGCGCCGAGGGGAAAGTGGGTCCCGGTCAGCCCCTCGGAGACCGCCCAGAGCCGTCGCGCGGTCTCCCGGTCCTTCGCTCCGGCGGACGCCTCGACCACACCGGCGGGACCGCGGACGCCACCGAGGCGGCTCGGGCCGACGAAGCTGCCGCCGGGGACGTCACCGACGGCTGCCAGCAGGGTGGGGAGCGCGCCCGCCTCCGGGCCATGGGCGAGCAGCGACGCGCTCTTCGCCGCGACGGCATCGAGGATCCTGTGGCCGCTCGCGATCCGGAACCCCGTGGACGCCCAGCCAGGATGCGCGGCGGTCGCCATGACCGGCGAACCGGCAGCCACGAGCCGCCGCTGCAGCTCGGCGGTGAACAGCAGGTTCGCCAGCTTCGACTGGCCATAGGCACCGAACGGCTCGTAGGCCCGCTGCGCCCACTGCAGGTCAGCGAAGTCGATGTGAGCCGAGCGGTGGGCCGCAGACGACACGGTGACCACGCGGCTCGTGATCCGGTCCAGGAGGAGGTTGGTCAGGGCGAAGTGCCCGAGATGGTTGATGCCGAGCTGGAGCTCGAAGCCGTCCGCGGTGTGCTGCAGCGAGTCGGTCATCGTGCCGGCGTTGTTGACGAGGACGTCCACCATGCCGTGGAGCCCGACGACGAAGGCCCGGATCGAGGCCAGCGACGAGAGGTCCAGCTCCCGAACCTCGACCGTTCCGTCCATCGTGTCCGCGGCCGCGCGCCCCTTCTCCTGATCCCGGACAGCGAGCACCACCCGGGCCCCTCGGGCGGCCATGGCAGCCGCCGTGGCACGGCCGATGCCGCTGTTGGCGCCGGTGACCACGATGGTGCGACCGGTCTGATCGGGGAGCTGTGACGGTGAGGCGAGGGTGAGCATGGACCTCAATGTAACCACTGGAAACAATGTAGTCAACGGATAGATCATTGATAGGCTGCACCCATGTCCGCTGCTCGCCCCTACCACCACGGCAACCTGCGCAGGGCCGTGCTCGATCAGGCCGCGGCCGTCGTGCACGACAGGGGCGCCTCCGAGCTGTCGCTACGCGAGATCGCTGCCACCATCGGCGTGACGCATGCCGCGCCGCGCCGTTACTTCCCGGGACGACAGGACCTGCTCGAAGCACTGGCCGTCGAAGGCTTCGCCCGACTCGGCGTGCGGTTGCGCGAGGCCATTGCGGCGTCGCCCGACTACACCGAGCAGCTGCGCTCGGTGGCCCGCTCCTACGTCGAGTTCACGACCACGGAAGCCAACCTGGTCGAGGTGATGTTCGCCCACAAGCACGGCGCGGAGGGGCACTCCGTGGCCGACAGCGCCACAGCGGCCTTCTCGCCGATCGTGCAGGTGTTCCGCCTGGGTCAGGCCCAGAGCCGGCTCCCGCATCACGACCCCGAGCGGATCGCGGTGGTCTTCCTTGCGACGCTCCAGGGCCTCGCAGGCCTCGTCAACTGCGGCGTCGTGCCGGCAGGACACGTCGACGACGTCGTTGCCGACGCGGTGGCACAGTTCCCGGACGGACCATGACCGGAGGGCGACGACGGTGCCCCACGACGAAGGCCCGGAACCGCGAG
>NZ_JBHVBO010000040.1:0-24822 GCF_042668085.1 Isoptericola sp. NPDC057391
CGAAGTGGAGGGCCCCCTGGGGCCCGTGAACGCGACCCGGCGAAGAACGCCCCTCCCGCCTGCGTCAGCGAGAAGGTGTCGGCCGCAACCAAGTGCGGCCGCAAGTTTCAGCGAGCCCGCCGCTCCAGACGGTCGATGTCGAGCAGGACGACCGCGCGACCCTCACGACGCACCCAACCGCGCGTCGCGAAGTCCGCCAAGGCCTTGTTGACCGTCTCGCGGGAGGCGCCGACGAGCTGGGCGAGCTCCTCCTGGGTGAGGTCGTGGGCGACGCGGATGCCGTCGTCGTTGGGCTCGCCGAAGCGGGCGGACAGGTCGAGGAGCGCCTTGGCGACGCGGCCGGGGACGTCGGAGAAGACGAGGTCGGCGAGGGTCTCGTTGGTGCGGCGCAGGCGGCGGGCCAGGGCGCCGAGCAGGGTGGTGGCGACGCTGGGGTGCGCGGCGATCCACTGCACGAGGGCCTGGTGGCGCAGCTCGTAGACGAGCGCGTCGGACACGGACGAGGCCGTCGCGGTGCGGGGGCCCGGGTCGAACAGGGACAGCTCGCCGAACATCTCGCCGGGGCCGAGGATCGACAGCAGGTTCTCCCGGCCGTCGCTCGACCGGCGGCCGAGCTTGATCTTGCCCTGCGCGATGACGTAGAGCCGGTCGCCGGGCTCGCCCTCGCGGAAGAGGACGTCCCCGCGGGTCAGCTCGACCGGGACCATGGACTCGAAGAGCGCCTTCGTCTCCTCGGATTCCATGTCCGCGAAGAGAGGGGCGGAGAGCACGACGGTGTCGTCCACAGGATTCCTCACGTGGTTCGGGGGCGGCCGTCCCGGGTCGGGTGCGGTCGTCCGGGGGTTGTCAAGAGGGTGTGTTCCGGTTCTCAGTCTGCCTCACCGCACCAAATCGCGGCACGACGAAGCGCCGGGAGGCGTCGTGGAGGCCCCGCCGGAGCGGGTCGGCGGCTGTCGGAGGGGATGGCTACGCTCGCACTGTGCCGACGACGCCCACCTCCTCGACCGCCCTCCCGTCCGACGCTACGCCCACGGGTGAGTCGCGGGTCGCGCTGGTGCGTCGCGCGCGCCGGATCGACCGCGAGCTGGCGGTGACCTACCCGGACGCGCGCGCGGAGCTGGACTTCACGACGCCGCTCGAGCTGCTGGTGGCGACGGTGCTGTCGGCGCAGACCACGGACGTGCGGGTCAACGCCACGACGCCGGCGATCTTCGCCCGCTACCCGGACGCCGCCGCGTACGCGGGGGCGGACCCGGCGGAGATGGAGGAGCTGTTCAAGCCGCTCGGCTTCTTCCGCGCCAAGACGCGCTCGATCATCGGGCTGGGGCAGGCGCTGGTCGAGCGGTTCGACGGCGAGGTCCCGGCCCGCCTGGACGACCTGGTGACGCTGCCGGGAGTGGGGCGCAAGACGGCGAACGTGGTGCTGGGCAACGCGTTCGGGGTCCCGGGGATCACGGTGGACACGCACTTCGGGCGCCTCGCGCGCCGGTTCGGCTGGACCGACCAGGAGGACCCGGTCAAGGTCGAGCACGAGGTCGGGGCGCTGTTCCCGAAGAAGGACTGGACGATGCTGAGCCATCACCTGGTGTGGCACGGGCGGCGGCGGTGCCACGCGCGGCGGCCGGCGTGCGGGGCGTGCCCGGTGGCGCGCTGGTGCCCGTCGTTCGGGATCGGCGAGACGGACCCGGTCGCGGCGGCGAAGCTCGTCAAGCCGGGGCCGCGCGGCTGACGTCGAGGGGTTCCGGCGGGCTCAGGCGGTGACGGCGTGGTCGAGCCAGTCGACGAGCACCTTGCCGACCTCGTCGGGGGCCTCCTCGGGCAGGAAGTGCCCGGCGCCGTCGACGGTCTCGTAGCGGAAGTCGCGGGCGAGGGCGGCGCCGTCTACGGGGGCGTTCCGGGGGTGGAGGAAGCCGTCCAGCTCGCCCTGCACCTGCAGCACCGGGACGTCGACCGGCTCGCGCAGTGCGGCGAGGTACCGGCGGCCGTCGGGGCGCGGCGTCGAGCGGACCATCCAGCGCAGCGACTCCATCACGGTGTGCGCCGCGAACGGGATCCGCATCACGGTGCGGTACAGCTCGAAGGCGTCCGTGCCGAGGGGGCGGGCGGCGCCGTCGCGCAGCACGCGCGCCACCTGGTCGCCGTCCGTGAGCCGGCGCTCGGGGAGCGTGGGCAGCTGGTAGGCCGCGAGCTGGCGGCGCGCCAGCGGGGTGAGCAGCTGGCGGCCCGAGACGTGCAGGCGGGCCGGGTGCGGCGCCGAGACGGCGGCCACGGCAGCGGTCACGGCGGGCTGCAGCCGCGCCATCGACCACGCGGTGACGCCGCCGGTGCCGTGCCCGACGACGACCGCCCGGTCGTGGCCGAGGGAGCGCACCACGCCCGCCACGTCCTGCGTGCCGGTGGGGACGTCGTAGCCCGACGGCGGCTTGTCGGAGGCGCCCACGCCGCGCAGGTCCATCGCCGCCACCCGGTACCCGGCGTCGGCGAGCTGCTCGATCTGGTGCCGCCACGCCCACCAGAACTGCGGGAAGCCGTGCAGCAGCACGACGAGCGGGCTGCGGCCCCCGTGGGTCCGGTCGGGCCCGGCGAGCGCGACGTGGAAGCGGGCGCCGTTCGCGGGCACGAGCTCGTGCCGCCAGGGTCCGTCGACCAGGGCGCTGGAGAAGTCGCTGGAGTCCGACATCGCGGTCACCCGGTCGAACCTACCTGCTGTGGCGCGCCGGGGCCCGTGAGGGCGCGCGGGGTCAGCGGGTGGGGGCGGCCCGACCGGTCGCGCCGGAGCCGTCGGACGTCGCGGCGCCGCCGGTGCCGTCGGGGTCGTCGCCCTCGGCCGGCCGCGGCTCCTTGGGCGGGTCGAACCGGTAGCCGACGTTGCGGACGGTGCCGATGAGCTGCTCGTGCTCGGGGCCGAGCTTCGCGCGCAGGCGCCGCACGTGCACGTCCACGGTGCGGGTGCCGCCGTAGTAGTCGTAGCCCCACACCTCCTGCAGCAGCTGAGCCCGCGTGAAGACGCGGCCCGGGTGCTGCACCAGGTACTTGAGGAGCTCGAACTCCTTGTAGGTGAGGTCGATGGGGCGGCCGCGCAGCCGCGCGGTGTAGCCACCGGCGTCGATCGCGAGGTCGCCGGCGGCGATCTCCTGCGGGCCGTCGTCGACGGGGCCGCGCTCGGACCGCTCGACGACGAGCCGCAGGCGCGCCTCCACCTCGGCGGGCGACGCGGTCTCGAGCAGCAGGTCGTCGGCGCCCCACTCGTGCGTGACGACGGTGAGACCGCCCTCGGTGAGCACGAGCACGAGCGGCACGGTGAGGCCGGTGGCGTGCAGCAGGCGGCAGGTGGTGCGGGCGGCGACGAGGTCACGGCGTGCGTCGAGCAGCACGACGTCGGAGTCCGGGGCGTCCACCAGGGCGGACGGCTCCATGGGCAGCACCCGGATCCGGTGGTTCAGCAGGCCCAGGGCGGGCAGCACCTCGACCGACCCGCCGGACGCGGGCGTGAGGATCAGCAGCTCGGCCACCGGCACCTCCTCCCGGTCGTCGGACGGTCCGTTCGACAGCGTCCGACAGGTGCGTCCGCCAACGTACCGCGGTGCGGTGTCGATCACACCGCACCCGTCCCGGTCGGGTGACCGGTTCCCGCAGTGTGCCCCGAACCGTGTTGCGGGCGCGTTTCCGATCGACGACCGGACTGTGACGGACGCGGCCGTGACGTGGCGGGGACGAGTCGTGGCCCTGTCGAGGGCGCGGTCGACGGCCCGGCCGTGGCCCGGCGGCGGACGGCGGGGACGCCGTCCGCCGTCTGCGACACTCGTCGTCGTGACCGTGACCACCCGCGCCGTCTGGACGGCCGTCCTCTCCGCCGTCGTCGCGGCGGCCGCCGCCCTCGACGACTACGGGATCCTGCCGCTCACGGCCGTGGCCGGCGCCCTCGCGCTGCTCCTCGCGGCCGGCTGGGGGCCGCTGCTGCGGCTGCCGGCCCAGGGCGGGACGACGGTCGTCGTGGCGGTCGCCGGGCTCGGCGCCGTCGCCGTCGCGGGGGCGACCCAGGGCGAGCCGGTGCTGCGCAACGTGCCGCTGGTGCTCGCGATGGCGCTGGTGCTGGCGTTCGTCGCGGAGATGCTGCGCCGCGGCGGGCGGCCCCGGCTCGTGGAGTCCGTGAGCGGCACGGTGACCGGTGCCGTCGTCGCGGTGTGCTGCTCCGGCTGGGTGGCCGCGGGGCGTTCCGAGGCGGGCGCGTCGCTCGTGGTCGTGAGCGCGCTGGGCCTCGCGGTCGCGGCGGCGGTGTCGGCGACGCCGGTCGCGCGCGGCTGGGCGGGCTCGCTCGTGGGGGTGGTGCTGGGTGCCGTCGCCGCGGGCGGGGTGGCGACGCTCCTGCCGTCGATCGACCCGGTGAGCGGCCTGGTCGCGGGCGCCGTGACCGGTCTGGTGGTCGCGGTGCTGCGCCTGCTGTTCGAGCGTCAGCCCGCGCTGACCGGGCGCCGCGCGGTGCTGGCCGCCGTCACGGCCCCGGTCGCCGTGAGCGGCATCCTGGTGTTCGTCGTCGGCCGCCTGGTGCTCGCCTAGACCCCGGGTCAGATCGCGGGCGCGGGCTCCGGGGGAGCCTGGCGGATGGCCTCGCCCGCCAGCTCGATGCGCACGGTCTTGGCGACGAGCACGCCGCCCGCCTCGAGCGCGACGTTCCAGGTGAGGCCGTACTTCTCGCGCTCGAAGTCCGCCGTGGCGCTGAAGCCGAAGATGTCGTTGCCGAACGGGTCGCGCCGCGCGCCGCCGAACTCCGCGTCGAGGGCGATCGGGTTGGTGATGCCGCAGATCGTGAGGTCTCCGTGCAGCACGAACTTGGCGGACGTGCGCATGGCCTGCTGCGGGGCGGGGGCCCGGCCGGGCGTGCGGCCCTTGAGCCGGGCCCAGGAGAACATCGGGTCCTCCTGGGTGCGCCACTCGATGCCGGTGCTGCGGAACTCGATGGTCGGGTGGTTCTCGACGTCGAGGAAGTCGGGGCTGCGCAGGTGGGTGTCGCGGTCCGGGTTGTGCGTCGTGATGGTCGCCGTCTCCAGCGTGGCCGACACCGCCGACTGCAGGGGGTCCTCGCCGACGTGGATGGTCGCGGTGCCCACCGGGAACTCCCCGCGCACGGGGCTGACCATCATGTGCATCGCCAGGAAGCCCAGACGCTTGTGCGCCTCGTCGAGCAGGTACGTCCCTGCCGCCGGGATGACGAGGTCGTTCCAGGTCCGGGTGGGCGAGGTCATGTGGCGGTCTCCGGGATCAGGACGTCGGTGGGCGTGCGCCCGCCAGCGACGGGGCTGCGGGGGGAAGGCGCTCCGTGGCGCGACACGGATGCTTCAACGTTCAATCTACGGCACGGGGGGTGCCGGACGGGAGGGGGTCGCGCCGCCGGGTGGTGCGCCTCACAGGGCGGGTGCGCGGGCCCGGAGCGGCGTCAGTAGACGAGCGCCTGGGCGCCCGGGCGCAGCACCTCCTCGGCGAAGACGGCGGCCCCGGCGATGCGCACGCCCGGCAGGACGTCGTCGGGCCCGAGGCCGCGACGGGCCGCGCACTGCGTGCAGAGGGTGACCGAGCCGGCGGCGAGGACGGCGTCGAGCAGGTCGGCGGCGGGTGCCGCGTGCTCGAGCGAGAGCTCCGCGGCGCGGCCCGGGACGGCGAACCACGCCGCCTCCCCGGTGAGCCACAGGCTCACCTCCGCGCCGGCGGCGACGGCCGAGGCCGCCACGGTGAGCGCCTGGTTGGCGGCCTCGGGGCGGTCCGTCCCCGACGTGGTCTTGATCACGAGCGAGCGCGCGGGCGTCGCAGCGGTGGGGGTGCTCATGGGCCGCGACCTTACTCACGCCCGCGCTCGCGCCGGCCTCCCGACGGGCTCGCGCTGACCGACGCCGGCACGGCTGGGTAGGATCGCGGCATGTCGATCCATGCTCTCGAGGCAGTGTTCACCGGTCTGCTGGTCGTCGTGACCGTCACGATCCTCTGGTTCACCGGCTACGTCGTCTACAAGCTGTTCCAGGGCCAGCGCTGATGCCCTTCGCCTTCCCCGAGGGCCTCGCGCCCGAGGTCTTCCCGCTCGCGTGGCTCGTGGGCCGCTGGCGGGGCGAGGGCGTGATCGAGTACACCGGCATCGACGAGACGCCGTTCGTGCACGACCTCGTCTTCGACCACGACGGCGGGCCGTACCTGCGCTTCGAGTCCACGCTGCGCGTGCGCTCCGCCGCGGCGGCCGACGGCGAGGGCACCCCGGGCGACGACGAGCCCGACACCGTCTGGTCGACGGAGACCGGCTACTGGCGCGTGTCGACCGACCGCCCGGAGGGCCTGGAGGGCGACCGGCACGCGCTCGAGGTGCTCGTCACCGACGCGTCGGGCCGGCTCTCCCTGTTCCTCGGCGTCGCCGGCAACGGCCGCATCGACCTCGCCACGGACTTCGTGGCCCGCACCTCGACCGCCGCGGAGGTCACCGCGGCGAAGCGCCTGTACGGCCTGGTCGAGGGGCGCCTGATGTGGGTCGAGGAGCTCGCCGCGTTCGGGCACCCGCTCGGCTCGTACGCCTCCGCCCAGCTCGACCGCGTCGAGAACGACTGAGGGGGCTTCCGATGGACTCGCCGCTCCTGGCCCGGCAGGGCGCCGTGGCCGCCACCGGCGCCGACGAGGGTGTGGCCTGGCACTACGGCGACCCGGTGGCCGAGCAGCGCGCGCTCACCCGCGGTGGCGCCGTCGTCGACCAGTCGCACCTGGGCGTCGTGCGCGTCGCCGGCCCCGACCGCCTGTCGTGGCTGCACTCGATCACGTCGCAGGACGTGCAGGCGCTGCCGCCGCGCACGTCCACCGAGCTGTTCGTGCTGTCCCCGCAGGGTCACGTCGAGCACGCAGCCGGCGTCGTCGACGACGGCGAGGCGACCTGGCTGGTCACCGAGGGCGACCACGCCGCGCCGCTCGCCGCCTGGCTCGAGCGCATGAAGTTCATGATGCGGGTCGAGATCGACGACCTCTCCGCCGAGTACGCGGCGCTGGGTGAGCCCGTCGCCGCCGAGGGGGCCGAGGGCGAGCCCGTGACCTGGTGGGACACCTGGCCGCGCGTCGCCCAGGGCGGCACCCGGTACGGCCCGCCGGAGGCCGAGCACCCCGGGGCCGACCGCCCCTGGAGGCTGGTCCTCGTGCCGCGCGCCGACCTGGAGGCCGCCGTCGCCGAGCGCGAGGCCGCCGGGTGGCGCCTCGCCGGCACCTGGGCCACCGAGGCGCTCCGCGTCGAGGCGTGGCGCCCGCGGCTGGCGCACGAGGTCGACCACCGCAGCGTGCCGCACGAGCTCGACTGGCTGCGCACCGCCGTCCACCTGCACAAGGGCTGCTACCGGGGGCAGGAGACGATCGCGCGCGTGCACAACCTGGGCCGCCCGCCGCGGCGCCTCGTGCTGCTGCACCTCGACGGCTCCCAGCACGTGGTCCCCGAGGCCGGCGCCCAGGTGTTCCTCGGCGGGGCGGAGGGACGTTCCGTCGGCACCGTGACGACGGTCGCGCGGCACCAGGAGCTCGGCCCGGTCGCCCTCGCGGTGATCAAACGCTCCGCCCCCGAGGACGCCGAGCTCACCGTGGTGGGCGACGTCGGCGGGCAGGAGCTGCAGGTCGCGGCCGCGCAGGAGGTCGTGGTGCCGGGCGACGGCGTCTCGGCCGACCGGCCCGAGGCGCACGGGCCGCTGACGCGCGGCCTCACCCCGCGCGGGCCCGACGCCCCGCAGAGCCTGCTGTGAGCGGGCGCCCGTGAGCGACGAGCCGGCGGCCCGTCCCGCGGGCGACATGCCCCGCCGCGCGGGCGCGGCCGCGCGCGCGGCCCTGCGGACCCTGCCCCGGCGCATCCGGCTGCGGCAGGGCATCTCGCGGGTCCGGGTCGCGTTCTGGCCCATCGTCCAGGCTGCGCTGGCCGCGGGCGTCGCGTACGGGATCGCGACCGTCGTGCTGGGGCACACGCAGCCGTTCTTCGCGGCCATCGCGGCGTGGGTGTGCCTCGGGTTCAGCTTCGACCGCGAGCTGCGCAAGGTGGCCGAGGTCGCGGCAGGCGTGGCGCTCGGCGTCGCCCTGGGCGACGTCATGGTGCACCTCATCGGGTCCGGCTGGTGGCAGATCGCGCTGGTGATGGGCATCTCGGCCCTCATCGCCCGGTTCGTCGACCGCGGGCCCCTGGTCACCATCCAGGCGGGCGTTCAGGCGGGCGTCGTCGTGGGCCTGCCGGCGTCGGTCGCGACCAACGGCGCGTTCGGCCGCTGGACGGACGCCCTCGTCGGGGGCGGCGTCGCGCTGCTGGTCGCGCTCCTCACTCCCGGCGACCCGCGCCGTCGCATCCGCGACCTGGCGCAGAACGCCACCCGCGAGCTGGCCCTGACCCTCGAGTCGGTCGCGATCGGGCTGCGCGACGGCGACGCCGACGAGCTCGCCGCGGCCCTGGTGCGCGGGCGTGCGGCCGAGAAGACGCTCGAGGAGTGGCACGAGGTGGCGACGAAGTCGGAGGAGATCGCCCGCGTCAGCGTCAACCGCGTGCTCCGGGCCGAGATCACGCGACTCACCGCCCAGGCCGTGCTGGTCGACCGTGCGATGCGCAGCGTGCGGGTGCTCGCCCGGCGCGCGCCCGCCACGCTCCGCTCGCTCGGCGAGCTGGGCGACGAGGGCGGTCAGGGCGTGACGGCGGCACCCCTGTCGGGCGGGCTGCCGCCGCCGCCCGAGGTCGACCCGACCGCCGACCCGGTGGCGGACCTGGTCGTGCGGCTCGGGCACGGCGTCCGGCTGCTGGCGGCCGCGCTCGGCTCGGGCACCGGCCTCGGGCAGGCGCGCGACGCCCTGCTCGACGTCGCCCGCGACGTCGACCCGCGGACCGTGGGCGAGGGGCACTGGCAGGTGCAGTCTCTGGTGCTGCTGCTGCGCTCGCCCGTCGTCGACCTGCTCGAGGCGGCGGGCCTGCCGCCCGAGGAGGCCCGCGACGCCCTCCCGGAGATGTGACGCCGAGGTAGTACCGCCCTGGCCGAGGTAGTACAGGCCGTGCCGAGGTAGTGCCGGCCGTGCCGAGGTAGTGCCGGCCATGCCGAGGTAGTGCCGGTCAGCGGTGCTCGACGACGTCCGTGTCGTCGGCAAGGAGCTGGTGCGTGAGCTGCTCCACGAGCTCGTCGACCTCGGGCTCGTCCCCGCCGGGCCACTCGGCGACGTACCGCCGGAGCCGCTGCCGCTCCGCCTCGCGGATCCGCTCGGCCGCCGCGTCGCCGTCGGACGTGGCGAGGACGGCGTCGCCGTCGACCTCGACGAGCCCGCGCGCCTCCAGCGCCTGCGCGACGCGCCGCACCGTCTCGGGCGAGACCTCCGTGCGCTCGGCCATGAGTTGCACGGAGCGCTTCCGCTTGAGCGAGACGCGCGTGACCATCCACGCCTCCTCGGCGGTGAGGTCGTCGTCGCGCGCGATCGTCGCGTACACCTTGAGCGGGTCCAGCTTCCCGACGCGGCGCCACAGGATGAGGCGCAGCTCGTCGAGGGAGGTCCGGGCGGAGCCGAGCGCGAACGACTCGCCGGCCGCCTGCCCGGCGGTGGTGGCGGCGTCGCCGCGCGTCGCGGTGCGCAGCTCGACCTCCGGCAGCAGCCAGGTGAGGAGGAAGGCGAGCACGGCGATCGGCACGGCCCACAGGAAGACGACGTGCAGGGCGCCCGCGTACGCGTCGAGGAACCAGTCCTGCACCTCGGGCGGGCACTGCGCGAGGGTCTGGGTGGAGGCGGCCAGGGCCCCGGGGCCGCACGGGCCCTGCGCCGTCGCCGGGACGCCGGTGACGAGCTCGTCGGTGAGCCGGTTCGCGAAGATCGTGCCGAAGACGGCGACCCCCACCGACGACCCGATGGTGCGGAAGTAGGTGGCGCCGGACGTCGCCGTGCCGAGGTCCTTGTAGCTGACGGCGTTCTGCACGGCGATGACGAGCACCTGCGTGACCATGCCGAGCCCGGCGCCGAGGACGAACATGCTCAGGCCTGCCTGGAGCGTGGTGGTGTCGCGGCCCATGAGGGACAGCAGGTAGAGCCCGCACGCCGTGATCGCGGTGCCCACGATCGGGTAGACCTTGTACCGCCCCGTGCGGGAGATGAGCTGGCCCGACCCGATGGACGTGAGCAGCATGCCGAGCATCATCGGCGTCATCTCGAGCCCGGACTCGGTGGGCGTGGACCCCTTGACCGTCTGCAGGTACAGCGGCAGGTAGGTGATCGCGCCGAACATGGCGAAGCCGACGACGAACCCGACGACCGCGGACACCGAGAACACCTTGCTGCGGAACAGGTGCAGGGGGAGCACGGGCTCGGGGGCGCGCTGCTCGACGACGACGAACGCGACCAGCGACGCGACGGCGATCGCGACCATCCCGTAGACCGGCCAGGACGCCCATTCCCAGGTGGTGCCGCCCAGGCTGGTCACCAGCACGACCGACGTCGAGATCAGGCCGAGCAGGATGATGCCGGCGTAGTCGATGCGGGGCTTCTTGCCCGCGTCGATGTGCGGCAGCACCGACGCGACGACGAGCAGCGCGACGATCCCGATGGGGATGTTGATGTAGAACACCCAGCGCCAGTCGAGGTTGTCCACGAAGAAGCCGCCGAGCAGCGGGCCGGCCACCGACGAGACGCCGAAGACGGCGCCGAAGAAGCCCTGGTACTTGCCGCGCTCCCGCGGCGGGACGACGTCGCCGATGATCGCCTGCGACAGCACCATGAGCCCGCCGCCGCCCACGCCCTGCACGGCGCGCCACGCGATGAGCTGCGCCATCGTCTGGGACGTGCCGGACAGGATCGACCCGACGAGGAAGATGAGGATGCAGGCGATGAACAGCGCCTTGCGCCCGTAGAGGTCGCCGAGCTTGCCCCACAGCACCGTGGTGGCCGTGCTCGCGAGCATGTACGCCGTCACGACCCACGACAGGTGCTCCGCGCCGCCGAGGTCGGAGACGATCGTGGGCAGGGCCGTCGCGACGATCGTCTGGTCGAGCGCCGCGAGCAGCATCGCGAGCATGAGCCCGCCGAAGATGGCCAGGACCCGGCGCTGGGGCAGGGCCTCCGGCTCGGCGGTCGGTGCGCTCGGTGCGGCCATCGCGTGCCCTTCGGGTCGGGGCGGACGACGGCGTCCGCGCGGTGAGCAGGTGTCCCGCCTTGCAGGCTCGCACGGTCTCCCGAGGACGGCACGGCGAACCCCGCGAGGTGGGGCACGTGCAGCACCTGTTGTCGTCGAGTAGTTGATGAGATACAGTACCTGTCGTGATGCAGCGAGCTGAACCTTCGACGGCGGACGACGCGTTCTCCGCCGACCTGCTGCGTGGTCACACCGACACGATCGTGCTCGCGACGCTGCGTCGCGGGGACCGCTACGGCTTCGAGATCTACAAGACGATCCGCGACGCCACGGGCGGGGCGCACGAGATCAAGGAGGCCACGCTCTACGCGACGTACCGCCGTCTCACCAAGGACGGCCTGGTCGAGGCCTACTGGGGCGACGAGTCCCAGGGCGGGCGCCGCAAGTACTACCGGATCACGGACGCCGGGCGGGCCGTGTTCCGGAGCAACGTCGCCGCGTGGGTCGCCACCCGCGACGTCATCGACTCCCTCCTGAGCACCGGCACCAGCACCGGCGCAGGGACCAGCACAGACAAGGACACCCCCCGATGACCACCGTCCACCGCCTCCTCGACGACGCGTTCGCGGGCGTCGAGCCGTCCCCCGAGGTCCAGGACCTCAAGGAGGAGATCCGGGCGAACCTCGAGGCCCGGGCCGCCGAGCTGCAGGCCGGCGGCGCCTCGCCCGACGACGCCGCCCGCCAGGCGTTCGACGAGCTCGGGAACGTCCGCGCGATCGTCGCCGACGCGCAGGCGGACGTCGCGGCCGAGACCGGCGGCGCGCCCCGCACCCCGCTGCAGGAGGCGTTCGCCGTCGCCCAGCAGCAGCGCGTGCGCCCCAAGCCCCGCTTCGTGCTGGGCGTCGTGCTCGCATCGGTCGTGCTCGTGGCCCTCGTCGCCCTGTGCCTGCTGGCGCCCCTCGGCGTGCTCGCGCTGCCCGCCGTCGCGGTGGCCGCCCTGCTGCTCACGGCGTCCAGCGCGGCCGGCTTCGTCGTCGGGTCGTCGCTCTCGCAGGAGACGACGACGAACCACCCGATGCCGTCGCGGCGCGCGGGCGGCTACTACCTGGCCACCGGCCTCGCCGTCCTCGGCCTGCTCCTCGCCGGGTTCACCCTGCTCGGCACCTTCGAGGCGTGGGTGTACGTCGTCGCGGCGGGGCTCGTCGTCGTGGGCGGCGTGCTGTTCACGATGCTCGGCGTCACGCAGACCAACCGGAAGAAGGCCTGGGTGCGGGACGTCGCGCGAGCGCACGCCACCGGCCACGACTTCGACCGCTTCGAGCGGGACCCCGCCGCCGCCGCGCGGTTCGGCGTCTACACGATGGTCATCTGGCTGGCGGCGTTCGTCGTGTTCGTCGTGCTCGGCCTCACCGTCGGCTGGGCGTGGTCCTGGCTGACCTTCGTCGTCGCCCTCGCGGTGATGATGCTCGTCCTCGCCCGGATGCTCTTCAGGTCGCAGGGCGAGCAGCAGGAGAAGTAGCAGAAGAACGGTCCCGGGCGACTGCCATCGCCCGGGACCGGTGGCTCGGGTCCGGTGCACGACCGCACCCTGCACGCACCCTCACTCTAGGGCGTGCGCCGGACCCTCCGAACCCTGGACCATCCAGCAAGGAGGAACCATGTCCACCCCGACCCTGTCGGGGCCGGCGATCGACGTCGCCGGCCTGACCAAGTCCTACGGCTCCGGCCGCGGGGCCGGTCGTGGCGCGCGCACCGTGCGCGCGCTCGACGGCCTCGACCTGTCCGCCGCCCCCGGCAGCGTGCTCGGCCTGCTCGGGCCGAACGGCGCCGGCAAGTCCACCACCGTGAAGATCCTCGCGACGCTCTCCGCCCCGGACGGCGGGACCGCGCGCGTCGCGGGCCACGACGTCGCGGGAGACCCGGCCGCCGTCCGGCGGGTCATCGGCTACGTGGCGCAGCGCCCCGTGACCGACCCCATGGGCACGGGTCGCGAGAACCTCGTGCTGGCCGGGCGGCTGCAGGGGCTCGGCGCCCGCGACGCGCGGGCCCGGGCCGACGAGCTGCTCGAGCGGTTCGGCGTCGCGCACGCCGCCGACCGCCTGGTGAAGACCTGGTCCGGCGGGATGGCGCGCAAGCTCGACGTCGCCGTCGGCCTGGTGCACCGGCCGCAGGTGCTGTTCCTCGACGAGCCCACCACGGGACTGGACCCGGAGGCGCGCTCCGCGATGTGGGCCGAGATCGAGCGCATGGCGGCCGGCGACGGCATGACGATCCTGCTGACGACGCACTACCTGGACGAGGCCGACCGCCTCGCCGACCAGGTGGTCATCGTGGACGCGGGCCGCGTCGTCACGGCGGGCACCCCCGACGCGCTGAAGGACGAGCTGCGCGGCGACGGCGTCACCGTCGAGCTCGACGACGTCGCCGCCGCGGCGGCCGCCGCACCGGTGGCCGCGCGCGTGCCCGGCGTCGTCGACGTCACGACCGACGGGCGGACCCTGCGGGCCCGCGCCGACGCCGGGGCCACCGCGCTCCCCGCCCTCCTCGCGGCGCTCGACGCCGCGGGCCTCGACGTGCGGGCGGCGGGGCTGTCCCGGCCCACGCTCGACGACGTCTACCTGCGGCACACCGGCCGCAGCCTGGAGGCGGCCCACCGGGCCGCGAGCACGACCGCCGGGACCGCCGGCGCCGAGGCCACGGAGGTGGCGGCATGAGCACCACGACGATCGACCCGACCCCCGGCCGCACCACGTCGCGACCGGCCCGTCGTACGGGCGCGCTGACCCAGGCCGCCCTCCTCACGGGCCGGCAGGCGCGGCAGGGCATGCGCATCCCCGTGTTCATGGTGATGAACCTGCTGCAGCCGATGATCTGGCTGCTGCTGTTCGGGCAGCTCTTCCGCTCCGTCATCGAGATCCCCGGCTTCGCGGGCGGCGCGGACGTCAGCTACCTCGAGTACCTCACGCCCGGCGTCGTCATGATGACGGCGATGGGCGGCGCGGCCTGGGCGGGCACCACGTTCGTGCAGGACATGGACCGCGGCGTCATGGACCGCTTCCTCGCGTCGCCCACCAGCCGGGGCGCGCTGCTGTCCGCGGCGATGGCCTGGTACGCGCTGCTCGGCTGCGCGCAGGCGCTCGTGGTGGTGGGCGTCGCCTGGCTCGGCGGGGCGCGGTTCCCGGGCGGCTGGGCCGGCGTGGTCGTCATGCTGGTGGCCGTGGCGCTGCTGAGCTGCCTCTTCGCCGCGCTGTCGGGCGCCGTCGCGCTCCTCACGCGGCAGCAGGAGGCGCTCATCGGCGTCTCGCAGCTGCTCACGATCCCGCTGATGTTCCTGTCCTCGGCGGTGATGGACCCGGCCCTCGCGCCGGACTGGATCGCTACCGCGGCGCGCTACAACCCGTTCGACTGGGCGGTCGTCGTCGCGCGCGACGCCCTGCAGGGCTTCGCCGACCCGGGCACCGTGTGGCTGCACCTGGGGCTGCTCGCCGCCGCCGTCGCCGTGATGGGCGCGCTCGCGTCGTCGGCGTTCCGCGCCTATCGCCGCGCCATCTGACGCCGAGTAGTCCAGGTCCTGCCGAGGTAGTTCCTCTTGTGCCGAGGTAGTTCGTGACACGGAGTCACGAACTACCTCGGCAGGACCTGGACTACCTCGGCGGAGCTGCTGTTCGGCGACGGGGTGCGGACGGTACGGTCGTCGGTCATGGAGGTCTCCGTCAGCGCGCTGCGCGCCGAGCTCAAGTCGTGGATCGAGAAGGCGCGGGCGGGCGAGGAGGTCGTCATCACCGAGCGGGGGGTACCGGTCGCCCGCCTGTCGGGGGTGCAGACGGCCGACCTCGTCGCCGGGCTGGTGCGCGACGGCCTGCTCACGCCCGCCGCCACGGAACGGCCGGTGCACGCGGTGCCCGACGACGGCGCGGCGGCCGCCCGGCCCGCCCCGCGCCCCGCCGCGCGGCCGGCGTCGCGCATGTCCGACCTGGTGCGGCGCATCCGGCGCTGACGCCGTTCTCGACCCGCCCGACCGCTGCCACCGAGAACGGAGCAGGATGGCCCTCGTCTACTTCGACGCCAGCGCGCTGGTGAAGCTGTGCGTGCCCGAGCCCGGCTCGGCGCTGGCGAGCGCGCTGTGGAACCGTGCCGACGTCGTCGTCACGTCGCGCATCGCCGACGCCGAGGTGAGGGCGGCGCTCGCCGCCGGGGAGCGGGCGGGCGTGCTCGACCCGCTGACGCGGCGCCGGGGCACCACGCTCTGGGACGAGCTGAGCGCCGGCCTGCACACCCTGGAGGTGACGCCCGACGTCTCCGCGCGCGCCGCCGAGCTGGTCGCGTCCTGCCCGGTGCCGCTGCGCGGCGCCGACGCCCTGCACGTGGCCAGCGCCCTCGCCGTCGCGCACGAGGACAGCCTCGTCGCCGCGTGGGACGAGCACGTCGCAGGCGCCGCCCGCTCCCGCCGTCTCCGGGTCCTCCCGTAGGCTCGGCAGGTGATCTCCGCCGCCTTCGGATCCTTCCAGTACATCGTGCTCGTCGTGCTCGCCGTCGTGGTGTTCGTCGTGCAGCTCGTCGCGTTCCTCGACGCCGCCCGTCGGCCGGCGAACGCCTACGTGTCCGAGGGGAAGCTGAAGAAGAACATCTGGCTGATCATCCTCGGCATCGCCGCGCTCATCGGGCTGTTCGGCCTGCCGCCGATGCTCATGACGGCCGGGTCGTTCTTCAACGTCATCGCCGTGGCGCCCGCGATCATCTACTGGGTGGACGTGCGCCCCAGGATCCAGCCGTACGGCACGGGCGGGGGGCGTCGCCCCCAGGGCCCGACGGGCGGCTGGTGACGTGGTCGAGGTGACGACGCCGGGCACGCGCGCGCCCGTCGCGCCCGTGGCGCGGGACGCGGCCCCGCTGGCCGAGGTGGTGCGCGGCGACCTCGTGGAGTCGGTGCACCTCGGGCACCTCGTGGTGCTCGGGCCCGACGGCGGGGTGCGGCTCGCCCTGGGCGACCCGGCGACGACGATCTGGCCGCGCTCGTCGGTCAAGCCGCTGCAGGCCCTGGCCATGCTGCGCTCCGGCCTCGACCTGCCGGGCCGCCTCCTGGCGCTCGCCGCCGCGAGCCACAGCGGCGCCCCCGAGCACCTGGCCGGCGTGCGCGAGATCCTCGCCGGCGCCGGGCTCGGCGAGCCGGCGCTGCGCAACACGCCCGACCTGCCGCTCGGCCGCGCCGAGGCGCTCGCCTGGCAGGAGGCGGGTCGAGGCCCGGAGCGGGTCGCGCAGAACTGCTCGGGCAAGCACGCCGCGATGCTCGCGACCTGCGTCGCCGCGGGCTGGGACACCGCGACCTACCTCGACCTCGACCACCCGCTGCAGCGCGCGGTGCGCGACGCCGTCGTCGGGCTGACGGGCGACGCGGACCCGCACGTCACCGTGGACGGCTGCGGCGCGCCGCTGTTCTCCACCTCGGTGCTCGGCCTGGCGCGGTCGTTCGGGCGGCTGGCGGCGGCGGGGGCCTCCGGCGACGCCGACCGGGACGGCGGCCGCGTCGCGCGCGCGATGTCCGGCCACCCCGAGATGGTGGCGGGCCGCGGGCGCGAGGACACCCTCGTCATGACCGCCGTGCCCGGCTCGATCGCGAAGATCGGCGCCGACGGCGTGTGCGCGGCGGGTCTGCCCGACGGGTCGGCGGTGGCGTTCAAGATCCTCGACGGCGGCGACCGGCCGCGCCCGGCCATCCTCGCCGCGGCGATGCGCGCGGCGGGGGCGGCCGGCCTCCCGGGGGCGGACGCCGCCGCGCTCGACGCCGTCGGCGTCACGCCCGTGCTGGGCGGCGGGTCCCCGGTCGGGGCGGTGCGCCCGGCCTTCGCGGCGGACGCCGTATGAGGGCCGTGCTGCAGCGCGTGTCGAGCGCGTCCGTCACGGTCGACGGCGAGGTCGTGGGGGCGATCGACCGGCCCGGCCTGCTCGCGCTGGTCGGCGTGACGCACGACGACGGCCCCGCCGAGGTGGCGACCGTCGCCCGCAAGATCGCGGAGCTGCGGATCCTGCGCGACGAGCGCTCGGTGACCGACGCGGGCGCCCCGGTGCTCGTGGTCAGCCAGTTCACGCTGTACGGCGACGCGCGCAAGGGCCGCCGGCCCACCTGGAACGCCGCCGCGCCCCGCCCGGTGGCCGAGCCGCTGGTGGACGCGGTCGTCGCCGACCTGCGGGCGCGAGGGCTCGAGGTGGCCACCGGGAGCTTCGGGGCGGACATGGACGTCGCCTTGGTGAACGACGGTCCCGTGACGATATTGGTGGAGACCTGACAAATCGCTGACCTGCGTCTTCGCGCAAATTTCGGGCCGATACGGCAGAGTGGGTGCCGCCGAGCACCGAGGCCCGGCACGAGACGGGAGGCCGACGATGACCTCGAACCGGGACACCGCCGCGTCCTGGCAGTCCCCGCCCGGCGTGCGTGCGCGCCCGGTCGCGCCGCAGGTCGTGCGGCGGGTGTCGGAGCTCGTCGGCGCCGACCCCGAGGCCCTCGCGCAGACGCTCGGGCTGCTCACGCCCCACCAGCTCGCCGGCGTCGCCGCGCTGCCCGACCCGCTTCCCGTGACGGCAGCGGTGCGGGCGGCCACCCTCGACGTCACCGCCGCGCTCGACCCCGAGGGCCGGCGCATCCTCCTCGCCGCCGGGGTGCTCGTCCTGGACCGCGTCGACGTCCTGCTCGGCGCGACCGGCGCCCCCGTCGAGCGGCTGCTCGCGCCGCCGCTGGCCGGGCACCTCCAGCTCGCCGACGGCCGGTTCCGCGTCGCGGACCCGCGGCTGCGCGCCGTCGTGCACGAGGACGCCGACCTCACCGAGCGCACGGCCGTGCACGCCGCCCTGGCGACCGGGCTGGAGCGGGCGGGCGAGCCCGGGGCGGCGCGGTGGCACGCCGCCCTCGCCACCCTTGCCGGCGACCCGGCGCTCGCCGACGGCCTGGTGCGTCTCGCCCACCAGCGGCTGGGTCAGGGGTGCGCGGTCGCGGCGCACGCGGTCGCGCGCGAGGCGGCGAGCCACGGCACCGGCGACCTGCGGGCGCGCGCGTTCCTCGTCGCGGGGCGTGCCGCGCTGCTCGCCGGGTACCTGCACGACGCGGCCGGGTGGCTCGAACGGGTCGCGAGCACCGGCGTCGCGCCGGTCCAGGAGGACGCCGAGCGTGCCCGCGACGCGGTGCTCGCGCTGATCGCCGCCCGGCCGTCCGCCGGGCCCGGGACGGGCCCGCTCGATCCGGACGACGACGACCCGCCGGGCGTCCGGCTCGCGCGCCTCGTCGTGCCGGTCGCGCGCGCCACGGTGTCCCCGGCGGACCGCGCCGTCCTGGCCGCCGTGGTCGAGGCGCTGGCCCGCCTCGACCGGTACCCCCGCGAGGCGGACGAGGTGCTGGCGCGGGCCGTCGTCACCGCGGTGCCGTACCGCGAGACCGCCGCCTGGACGGGGGTGGACGGGCTCTCCCCGCTGGCGGAGGCGCACCTGCGGGTGGTGCAGGCGCTGGTGCTCCTGCGCGGCGGCGACGCCGAGCAGGCCGCTCGGGTGCTCGACGACGCCGCGGCGCGCCTGCCGGTGTCGCACGTCGTCGGCGGGCTCGCGGCCGAGGTGGCGCGCCGCACGGGCGGCTCGGACACCCTCGCCGCGGGGCTGCGCGCCGTCGGCCCGGAGCCTGTCCCCGCGGCCGTCGCCGCCTGCCGCGACCTCGGGTACCCCCGCCCGGCGGCCGTGCCGTCGCTCGTCGTGAGCGCGGTGCGGACGTGCCGGGGCGGCCCGGACGGTCTCGTGGACGTCTGGGCGCGGTGGGCGGACGTGCTCACCGCGCGCGAGCTCGACGTCGCGCGCCTCGTCGCGGACGGCCTGGCGAACAAGCAGGTGGCCGACCGGCTGTGCGTCTCCGTGCGCACCGTCGAGGTGCACCTGGGGCGCGTCTTCCGGAAGGTCGGGGTGAGCTCGCGGGCCGAGCTGACCGTCGTCGCGCTGCGGCCCGCCTCGTGACGCCCCGCTCGCAGTGCGGGGCGGGGTCGCGACGGGTCAGTGGTCGGTACGGCGGCGGCGCGCGACGGCGACCGTGACTCCGCCCGCGGCCACGAGCGCGGCGGCCGCGGCGACCAGCCCGGCGACGCCGGCGCCCGTCTGCGGCAGGAAGCCCGGGGCCGACGGCGCGGCCGCGGGGGGAGCGCCGTCCGCGGGCACCGCGGCGGGGACGGTGGTGCCGGGGTCCGGCTCGCCCGGGTCCCCGGGCTCGTCAGGCGGGACGGTGCCGGGCGGGTTCGTCGCGCAGCTCGGGGACGACGGCGGGTAGGCGGCGGTCATGGTGAGCTCGGGGTTCACCTCGAGCGTCACGTCCACGGCCGGGCGCACCCAGTCGAACTCGTCGCCCTCCACCCAGACGCCGCCCTCGAGGCGCCAGCCGGGCCAGTCGAGCGGGGCGCCGGACGCGTCCACCGCGGCCCCCGGCCACAGCACCCGGCCGCTCAGCGGCAGGCCGGCCTGCACGACGTCGGCGCCGGACGGGTGGTGCCACGTGATCGTCACGGTGTCGTTCTCGGTGCCCGTGGCGGTGACCGCGTACCGCAGGTAGGGCACGTCGCCGTCGCACTCGGGCTGGAAGATCTGCGCGGTGAGGGTCGGCTCCTCCGGCGGCGGGTAGTCGGTGCTGCTCGGGCTGCTGCTCGGGCTGCTGCTCGGGCTGGGTACCGTGTCGGCGAGGGCCGGCGCGGCGGCGGCGACCGCGATCGTGCCGCTCAGGACCAGGCCGGCGGCGGCGCCGACGGCGGTGCGTGCGTGGGCCATCTCGACTCCTCGGGGGCGGTGCTCTCCGTGCTGCCTGGGTGCTGCCCGGGGCCCTCACGCTAGCCGCGCACCGCGCCCGACGACCTCGTCTCACCCGGGTGAAACCGCAGGCAGGACGCGTCTTCACCCGCAGGTCGGCACCTCGACGTCGAGCAGCCCGCCCGACGTCGTCGTCGGCGTCGACCAGACCTCCAGCCTGCCGGCCGGCGTGCCGTCATCGCCGTCCGTCGACGTGCCTGCCGGCACGGTGAACCGCAGCGTGGTGCCCTCGCCCGGGGGGAGGACGACCGTGACCGCCTGCGTGGGGCGCCCGTGCGTGGTCCGGGCCTCGCCGCCCACGGGGGCGCCGTCCCGCTCGACGCGCGGCGTGCCGCCGTCGCGCGGCCCCGACACGGTCGCGCCGAGGCTGAGCGTGCCCGGCGGGTGCGCCCCGCCCGGCACGCCGGCGACGTACCAGGGCAGCGACGTGGCCGCGTCGTCGGGCGCCGTCGAGGCCAGCGTCAGCTCCAGCGTGTCCACCCGGCCGGCGTCGGTGCACTCCGAGCCGACGACCTGCAGCGACGAGTCCAGGTACGCCGACATCTTCCCGGCCACGTGGTCCGTGAGGAACACGCCGACGGCGTCGGCGGCGCGCGGGGCGGCGGCGTACGACCCGGCGACCAGCGTGCCCTCCAGCCGCGCCTGCTCGGCGGGGTCGGCCGACCACACCCGCACGCGGTGCTCCCCGGCCGCGCGCTGCAGGCCGGCGAGCAGCGCGGCCGGGGGGACGTCGTCGGACACGGCCCGGGCGAGGACCGCGGCGGCGGCGTCGGCGAAGAACCGGTCGGCGGTCTCGGGGTCCAGGACGTCGTAGACGCGCCGCAGCAGCACGTCGACGGCGTTCTCCGCCGTGAGCTTCACGGCGTCCCGGCCGAGCGCGGCGGCCACCGGGCGCGACACCGGGACCCGCACGGGGCCGGTCTCGGCGAGCAACTGGGAGAGCGCGACCGGGTCGGTGGCCAGGACGCCGTCGACCTGCTCGCCCTGGGCGCGCGCCCACATCTCGACGGCGAGGGCGGCGGACGTCGGGAAGTCGGGGGTGGCGGTGACGTCCTGCACGAACCTCCCGAGCCGGGCCGTGTAGGCGTCCTCGTCGTCGGCGGACAGGGGCAGCACGGGGGAGCGGAACGGTCCGACGGCGGAGGCCGCGACCTGGCGCACCACCTCGACGCGCCCGCCGTCCACCCGCAGCAGGAGGAGCGCGCCCGGGATGCCGCCGCCCTGGCGCAGCTCGCCGGTGCTCATGGTCAGCAGGAGGTACGTCCGTGGTCCGTCCGCGCCGAGCATCGCCGGGCCCAGCGCGGCCGCGCGGTCGCCGGTCGCGACGGCGCCGGCCAGCTCGTCGACCCGGTCGCGCAGCGTCGCCACCGGGTCGGTGAGCTGGGGCAGCAGGGCGTCGGGGTCGACGGCGTCGAGACGGGCTCGCGACGCGTCGAGCGACGCGCGCGCCGTCGCCATCCCGGGAGCCGCCGCCTGCAGGGGCGCGAGGTCGAGCCCGCCGTCCGGGGTGCGGCCGGTGGCGGCCACCGCGTCGGCCAGGTCGGCCAGGGCGGGCAGGACGTCGTCGGTCACGTCGTCGAGCACGACAGCGACGTCGGCCGCCGCGCCCGCCGACGGGCCGACCACGGGCAGCCGGGCGGCGAGCCACCACAGCGGGCCGTCCGTCGCCTCGCGTGCGAGCGCGGTCTGCGTGCGCAGCTCGGCGAGCGCGGGGGAGGAGGCGAGCGTCGCGTCGCCCCCGGCCGCGGACCGGGCGCCGCCGCGCAGCTCCTCCGCCACCGCGGGCACCTGCGCGGCCGCGCGGGTGAGGGCGCCTCGCGCGGCGAGCGCGTCGCCGACCAGGAGCACCGCGCACACGGCGACGACCAGGAGGGCCACGACCGTGCCGAGCAGCACCCGGCGCGCGGCGCGCCGCCGGCGGGGCGCCGGCGTCGGCGCCGCGGGCTCCGTGCTGGCGGGCGCCGCGCCCGTGTCGACGGTCATGCCCGCACCGTAGGTCCGCGCGGGGCGGCCGGAGGGATGAATCTGCGGGTGATGTCGGCGCGCGCGGGTGCAAGACCGGGGGGTGCGGCGACACAGTCGCGTCGAGGGGTGGCGCGCGCCCTCGCGCGCCCAGGACCGCAGGAGGCCCGGTGGACCCGGACGAGACGGTGCGTGGCGACGACGGCGACGACACCGCGTGGTTCGACGACCTCTTCGCCGCGCACGCGGGGGCGGTGCACCGCTACCTCGTGCGCCGCCTGCCCGCGGGAGGGGCGGACGCCGAGGACCTGGCCGCGGACGTGCTGGCCACCGCGTGGCGCCGCCGGGCGGACGTGCCGCGCGGCGCGGAGCTGCCGTGGCTCTACCGGACGGCAGGCTTCGTGCTGGCCAACCACCGGCGCAAGGCCCGGCCGACGCCGGTCGCGGTGGTGCCGGAGGTGCCCGACGACGTCGACCCGGCGACCCTCGCCGTCGACGACGACCGCGTGCGCACCGTCCTCGCGCGCCTCTCGCCGCGCGACCGTCAGGTGCTGCTCCTGGTCGCGTGGGACGGCGTCGGCGGCGACGAGCTGGCGGAGGTGCTCGGCGTCTCACGCGGGGGAGCCGACGCCGCGCTGTCCCGCGCCCGGGCGCGGCTGCGCGCCGCGTGGGACGCGGAGGCGGTCGACGACCGGGCCGGTGACGGCGAGGGCGGCACGACCGCGCAAGCCGGCGCGCGATGACGACACAGACGGGGTGCGAGACGCCCGCCGGGCCGGCGGGCCGCGGGGCCGGGAGGACACGATGAGCCGGGACGAGAGCCGGGACGACGGCCGGGACGAGAGTCGGGGCGAGGTGCGCGGTGGTGCGCCCGAGGGGGCGCCGGCGGCTCCGGACGGGCCGCGCGACGACGCGGCGTTCGCCCGCCTGCGGGCGGCGGACCCGGCCGCGGGGGTCGGCGCGGCCGGCGCGGGGCTCCGGGCGAAGGTCGACGCGCGGCTGGCCGGGGACGACGCCGCGACCGCTGCCGTGGGCGCCGGCACCGGCGACGAGGAGCGCCTCGGCGACGGGCCCGCGGGCCGGCGCCGGCGTCGCGGGCCGTGGCTGGCCGCCGCGAGCGTCGCGGCGCTCGCGGCCGTGGGCGCGGGCGGCTACGCGCTCGGCGGGGCGGCCGCGCCCGGCTCCGGGGCGACGGCGGGCACCGCCGAGGCCCCGATCGTGCTGAACGACGGGGGCCGGGCCGCCGGGGCGGCCGGCGGCGACGAGGCGGCCGCGGGCGGAGGCGCGGTGGGCGCCGCGGAGGACAGCGCGGGCGCGAGCGCCAGCGCCCGGGCGTCCGACGGCGCCTCGACGATGCCGAGCTGGGTCACCTCCGGCCGGGCGACGTTCCACGCGCAGGGGCTGTCCACGGAGGGCGGCACGGCGTCGGCGTACGCCTTCGACGCGACGGACGCCGCCACCCGCGAGGGGGCCGCCCGGCTCGCGACCGCGCTCGGCGTCGAGGGGAAGCCGCGCTGGGAGCACGGCTGGTCCGTGGGCCCGCAGGACGGCTCCGGCCCGCACGTCTGGCTGTCGGCCGACGGCAGTGCCACCTTCAGCTTCAGCGACCCGAACCACGACCCGTGGCGGTGCGAGGATGCCGTGGCGCGCGGCGACGCGGGGGGCGATGCGGGGGACGATGCGGAGGGTGCCGAGCCCGCGTGCGACGAGCCGCGCACCTCGACGGTCGGCGACCGCGAGGCACGGCGGATGCTGGCCGACGCCATGCGAAGCCTCGGCGTGAACCCCGACGGCTTCGAGATCGAGGTGGGCGAGAAGACCGACGGTGACCCGAGCCGGTGGGTGACCGCCTACCAGGTGGTGGACGGCAGCCGCACCGGCGCGCAGTGGGGCGCGACCGTGGACGAGGAGGGCATCGCCTGGCTCGACGGCTTCCTCGCCACGACCGTCGACCTCGGCGAGTACCCCGTGATCAGCCCCACCGAGGCGGTCGAGCGGCTCGGCGACCCGCGGTTCTCCGGCTCCGCCTGGCCGGTCGCGTACGCCGACGAGGAGGCGATGTGGGCCGAGTCCGCGGAGGACGGGACCGAACCGACCGCGCCCCCGGCTCCGCCCGCGGCCGGCGACCCGGTCGACTGGCCCGTGTCCGACGTCGAGATCACCGACGCCCGGCTCGGCCTGGCGCAGCAGACGCAGGACGACGGCTCCGTCGCCCTCGTCCCCGCGTACGAGCTGTCCGACGCCGCCGGCAACGCGTGGTCCGTCGTCGCCGTCGCCGACGACGCGATGGACTTCTCGGCCCCGCGGTGACGACACCGGCCCGGGACGTGACCGCCACCACGCGGTCGGCCCCTGACGTGGGACGGGGGAGCGGGTTACGGTCGTCGTGACCTGTCCCGGAGCACGAAGGAGAACTCCCATGCCCACCCGTACCGCACGCACCGCCTGGAACGGCGACATCCAGCAGGGCTCCGGCCGGGTCGAGCTCGCCAGCTCGGGCGCCGCGGCGTTCGACGTGTCGTTCCCGCGCCGCGCGGCCGACGACGCCGAGGGCGTCACCAGCCCGGAGGAGCTCATCGCGGCGGCGCACTCGTCCTGCTTCGCGATGGCGTTCTCGCTCGAGGTCGCGAACGCGGGCGGCACGCCCGGCAAGACCGACGTGACGGCCGACGTCACGCTGCGCCCGGCCGCCGGCGGCGGGTTCGAGATCTCGACCATCGCGCTCACCGTGGTCGGCTCGGCGACGGGCATCGACGCGGAGGCGTACCGCGCCGCCGCCGAGGCCGCGAAGGCCGGTTGCCCGGTGTCGAAGGCGCTCGCGGGCGTCGGCGAGATCACGCTGGACGTCACCTTCGAGGGCTGAGCGCGAGGTAGGACGCGCGGTGCCGAGGTAGTGCCGCGATCGCCGAGGTAGCAGCGCAGAGGGGGGGGGTGTGGGGGGGGTGGGGGGT
>NZ_JBHVBO010000041.1:0-24485 GCF_042668085.1 Isoptericola sp. NPDC057391
CGTCGCCGCCGCGATGACGGCGGCCGCGACGGCCGTGTCGTTGCTCGCCGTGGCGGGCCCCGCCACGGCCGAGGACGCCGCGACGATCCCGGTCGCCCCCGACGGCGCCGTGGCCGCCGACCCGACGTACGACGGGCCGCAGGTCACCGAGGTCCGCGTGATCAACGAGGGCAAGTTCCTCGAGATCTCGTGGGACCGGTACGTCGACGAGACCGCGGCCGTGAGCCCCGAGAACGTCACGCTCACCCAGGGCGGCACGACCGTCGCCCTCACCGCGAAGCCCGCCACCGGGCCGACGGACACGATCTTCTTCGACAAGGACAACCGGCAGATCGCGGCGTCGGCGGCGAACAGCATGGCCCGCCTGCCCGAGGACCTGCACCTGGCGAGCATCGCCTACACCGGCACGCTCGACCCGGACGAGCCCCTCACCGTCACGGTGGAGGGGTCGCAGATCGAGGACGCGGAGGGCCGGCCCGCCCAGGACGCGACGTACACGGGCGTCCCGCGCCTCGACTACTACACGCAGTCCGTGACGACGGGTTCCGGGATCGTCGTCAAGGCGAACCCGCGCGTCGACCCGGCCACGCTCGACCTGGCCGCCGCGCAGGTGGACGTCCAGCTCGGCAAGGCCGACAACGGGATCGCGGCGCGGATGGCCGACTTCGGCTGCTCGCTCGCCGTGTACGCGGCGAGGGAGAACGCCTACCTCGTGCCCGAGCACCGCGGCGGCTACGACCCCGAGATGTACGACGTCGAGGGCTACGGCGGCAGCGAGTGGAACGGCTGCGTGTCGTCGATCTCCGAGCGCAACGTGCTGCGCACCCGCGGGAACGCGAACCCGTTCCTCAACACCGGCTACCCGAACGAGAACATCCTGGTGCACGAGTTCGGCCACGCCGTGCGGCTGGTGGGCATCGAGACGCTGGCGGACAAGAGCCTCTCCGACGAGCTGTACGCCGCCTACGAGAACTCGTGGACGACCGGCCGGTGGCCGAACACCTACGCGATCGGCAACATCGACGAGTACTTCGCGACCCTGTCGGCCATCTGGTTCGACGTGATGGCGGAGAAGCCGGACTGGACGGACGGCGTGCGCAGCCCGATCAACACGCGGGCCGAGCTGAAGGCCTACGACCCGCAGGCCTACGCGCTGTTCGCCAAGGTCTACCCCGCAGACCTCACGCTCCCCGCCCCGTGGGACGAGCCGGCGCCCGACGTCCACCACGGCGACCACACCCAGCTCCCGGAGCGGCCCGAGCGCGCCACCGCCGAGGACGTCGACTTCACCACCGACAGGTTCCGGATCGTCACCGACGGGATCGGCACCGAGTACCAGGTCGACCGGTACGCGGGCGACGCCGACCACCCCGAGCGCGACGTCGTCGTCTGGTCGAGGTGGGGCGACGGCGTGTGGTCGCTCGCCCCGGTCGGCGGCGGCGCGTACACGATCGCGGCGTCGGACGACTCGGGGTCGCTCGCCGCGGTCTCGGACAGCGAGGTCCGGTACGCCGGCGTCGAGGCGGACGCGGACGACCCACGGCAGCGGTGGACGTTCGTGCCGGACACGACCACCGACGCCGAGCCGTACGACGGGCACCTGGTCAACGGCGCGACCGGCGGCGCGCTCGACGTCGACGGCCGCACCACGTCGGGCGTCTCGCTCACCCTGTCCGACCCGTCCGACGCGACCCGGTGGCTGCTGGAGGACACGACGCGCACCGCGGCCCAGGGCGTCGGCGCCTACCTGCTGCCGGACGTGACGGCGCCGGAGCTCACGTCCGCGTGGGCGCACCCGAACCGGAAGTCCCTGACCCTCGCCGCGACGGACGACGCATCCGGCGTCGCGCTCGTGGAGTACCGCGTCGGCCGCGGCGAGTGGGTCACGTACCGGGGAGCGATCCCGATCGGCCCGCACGACCGCGTCGAGGCCCGTGCCACGGACCGCGCGGGGAACGTCTCAGAGGTCCTGGCGGTCACGCGACGCTGACGATACGACGACACGACACAGGTTGTGGGCGCTCGATCGGCGCTATCCCGCGAGGGAACAGCGCCGATCGAGCGCCCACAACTCGAAGGAGCGGTGCGGGTCAGCCGCGCTCGTGCGCGCCGATCATCGGCAGGCCGAAGGCCAGCCCGACGGCGAGGATGCCGCCGACGACCATGTACGGGTCCAGGGTCGGGTTGCCGCCGGAGGCGCCGGAGCCGAGCAGCACCAGGCCGCCCACGAAGAGCACGAGCGCGCCGAGGAATCGGCCGAGGACGGCTCCGGTGGGCTCGGACTTGACGCGGGGGTTGACCTGGAAGTCGCTCATGGTCCGAGGATAGGCCGACCACGGCGGGCGCGGCGAACGACCCCGGCGGCGCCCGTGCCTGTGCGACGCGCCGTGCCTATCGTCCGGGCATGGGGTACGCGACGAAGCACCTGACCACCGACACGTGGGACGACTTCGCGGCGCTCGTCGAGGCCCACCACGGCGTGTGGGGCGGGTGTTGGTGCATGGGGTTCCACCCGGAGGGCCTGCCCCGGGACGGCACGCCCGAGGGCAACCGCGCCGCCAAGCTCGCGCACACGCGCGCGGGCACGGTGCGACAGGTCCTCGTCTACGACGGGGACGCGTGCGTGGGCTGGTGCCAGTACGGCACCCCCGCCGAGCTGCCGAACATCCAGAACCGCGCGCGGTACGAGCAGGGAGCCGGCGAGCCCCCGACGTGGCGCATCGGCTGCATCTTCACGGCGGGGAAGCACCGGGGGCACGGGGTCGCCCGGGCAGCCGTCGGCGCGGCCCTGGACGCCATCGCGCACGCCGGAGGCGGGGTGGTCGAGGCGTACCCGGAGCAGACCGCCGACCGGCCGCCGCAGCGCGGGGCCTACCTCCACACCGGCCCGGAGGCGCTCTACGAGCAGCTCGGCTTCGTCCGCGACCGCCGGATCGCCAAGTGGCGCTGGGTGATGCGCGCCGACGTGCCCGCCGCCTGACCCGGCGGGCACGTCGACCGCTCAGCGTCGCACGCGGACGGTCAGCTCCTTGCTGCGGGTCTCGCCGGCGGCGTTGGTGAGGACCGCGACGTACCGGTGCGTGCCGGGTTCCCGGTCGGTGAGCACCGTCGCGGCGGACTGCGCCTCTCCCCCCGTGCCGGGCACCAGCTCCTGCCGGTCCACCTCGACGCCGTCCTCGTACAGCACGTAGCCGGTGGCCTGCGTGCCCCACCACTTGTGCATGGAGACCACGTAGTCGCCGTCGCCCGGCACCTCGTCGGAGGCGTTGTCGTGGGACAGGGTCGGCCTGCCCGGGTTCGCGTCGGTGACGCGCACCGTGTGCGGGCCGGCGCACGGCGTCGTCCCGGCCGCGTTGACGAGCTCGCACGTGTACTCGTACTCGCCGTTCGGCCTGCCCGTCACCGGGACAGCGACCCGCTGCGCGTCGGTGCCGCCGTGCGTGAGCTTCTCCGTGTGGATCAGCTCCCCGTCCTCGTAGAGCTTGAGGCTGGTGGCGTTCTCGCCCCACCACAGGTCGACGAGCACCCGGTAGTCGCCGTCGCGCAGGCCGGTGTCCCAGCCGTTGTCGTCGCTGATCCGCGCCGTGCCGGGCGCCCCGGCGGGCACCAGCACCTCGAGCGTGCCGACGACGCCGTTCACCTCGACCTCCACCGTGGCGCGGCCGGGCGCGACGGCGGTGGCCTCGTGCGTCGCGGGGTGGAGGGCCAGCACGGAGCCCTCCGGGGCGTCTTCGGGGACGCCCACGAACACCCGGTCTCCGCCCCAGCGGGACGAGACGGGCCACGCGACCGGGACCTCGCGGGTGCCGTCCTGCGTCAGCAGCGCGCTGACCTGCCCCGACGTGCCCACCGCGAGCTCCTCAGGGCCGCTCACGGCGACGCTCTCGGCGCGCGCCTCGACCTCCCAGGAGAACCAGCCGCCGTCGCCGGTGCCCTCGGCCGCCGGGTCGACGCCGACCATCGACCAGCCGGTGAACCCGCCGTCGGCGGGCGTGCTCGCCGGGCTCTTGCCGGAGTTCCCGTTGACGACGTACGGGATCCCGTCCGCCGTGGCAGCGTGGAAGACGCCCACGTGCGACCCGACGGACGCGACCTGCTTGCCCGACGTCTCGCGGAAGTCCTCGAACCAGCCGCGCAGCGTCTCCGCCTCCACCCGGTCGACGAGCTGGCTGGCCTTGGTGGGCAGCGGGTCGTCGAGCGGGTGGTGGAAGAAGGTCACGACGCCGGTCACGGCGTCGTCGGCGGCCGCGTCGTCCAGCGCGTCCCGCAGCGAGCGGAGCTGGGCGAAGTCGCTGCCCAGCCGCCCGGACGACGAGTCGAGCATGACCAGGCGCGTGGTGCCCGCGTCGCCGGGCACGTCGACGACGTGCGTGCGCTCGCCGAACTCGTCCTCGAAGTTCTCGATGGAGCCGCCCATGACCTCGTGGTTGCCGGGCAGGTAGTACCAGGGGAAGTCCGCGTCGGCGAGGCCCTCGTCGAGCACCTGGCGCGCGAGGTCGAAGTCGGCAGGCGACGCCTCGTCCACCAGGTCGCCGTTGATGACGAGCAGGTCCGGGTCGGCCGCGACGATCTCGGCCAGCGCCTGCTTCGCGCCCTGCACCGCCCCGGACCCCGGGTCGCGGGCGACGAACTGCGCGTCCGACATCACCGCGACGCGCAGCGGGGCGTCGTCCGTCGCGCCCTCGGCCACGACCACCGGGTCCTCGACCCGCTCCGCCTCCGGCGCCTCGACGTCCGGCGGCACCTGGGCCCGCAGGTCGGAGACGACGACCTCCCCCGTGTACTGCTCCGCGGCCCGCGTCTCGAGGAGGCGCAGGCGCTGCAGCGTGAGCGGGAACGCGACGCCCTCCGGGACGGTGACCTGCACCTGGCGCCAGCCCTCCCACGAGACGGTCGGGCCGTCGAGGTTGGTGACGACGCCGTCGCCCTGGCGCACCTGCAGCCGCAGCCACGCCCCGTTCCCGTCCCCGTGCACCCACGCCGTGAGCGTGCGGGGCTGCCCCGGCACCACGACGCCGCCGTCCGGCGCGACGGCGTACTGGCCGCGCGTCGCGGTGGAATGCGTGAAGTCGTAGGTGAGCCTCATCCCCGCCGCGCCCTCGTGGCCCTCGGCCGGGGCGACGGACCCGCCCGGGGCGCGGTCGTGGGCGGAGGTCCAGCGGTCGGCGTCGGCCAGGTCGGCCACGACGACGTCCTCGAGCGAGACCGCCACCGCGACCTCGACCCGCTCGTCGCCGACCGCGAGCGTGAACGTCGCGGCGCCGGAGCCCTGCAGCGCCCGGACCGTGAACGACCCGTCGGCCGCCGGCTCCAGCGCGGCGACGCCGTCGCCGCCCGTGACCTCGACGTCCCGCGCCTCGACCGGCGCCGAGTACCCGTCGGCGTCGTGCCCGACGACGGTGAGGGACGCGGTCGCGTCGGCGTCCGGGAGGGTGACGACCGGCTCGGGCACCGTGAGGCGCTCGAGGCGGCCGAGCACCGTGAGGTCCGCGGAGCCCGTCGCGACGCCGTCCGACGCGGGGGTCGCGGCGCGGACGGTCGCGGAGCCCGGCGCGACGCCGGTGACGACGCCCGCGCCCTCGTCGGTGCGGGCGACGGTCGCGACGGCCGCGTCGGTCGTGGTCCATCCGTCCGGCCGGGTGTCGACGGGGGCGCGGCTCTCGTCGTACCCCGCCGCGGTCAGGGTGCGGTGCAGGCCCGGGAAGACGCGCAGCGCGTCGCCGGCGGGCGCGTCGCCCGTGGGCACGGCCGCGCGGACGTCGAACGCGTGCACCTCGCCCGAGCCCTCGGGGGTGAACAGCCCGAGGCCGTTCGCGTCCAGGCGCTCGGCGCCGTCGGACGGGCTGTTCAGCACGCTGGTGCCCGAGTCGCCGGGCAGCCGCGCGACCATCGTCGTCGAGCCGCCGCCGTCGAGGTTGATCGCGTCGTCCGCGCCGAGCTGGCCGAGGAACCGGCCCAGCTCGGGCAGGGAGGCGCCCATGCTCTGCGCCTGGCGGCCGTCCACGACCACGAGGTACGCCGTCGCGCCGTCCGCGCTGAGGCCCACCGCGGTGCGCGGGTGGCGGAGCGTCGCGAAGTCGCTGGTGGACGACGTGACCTCGCCGTCCTCGAGCAGCCAGTCGTCGGGGTCGCCGCCGATGGCGGTGCGGAGCTCGCCGAGGTCGTCGCGCAGGCCGTAGGCGAGCGTGACCTCGTCGCCGGGCGACAGCGCCGCGAGGGCGTCGGCCGCGGCCCCCGGCCGGGCGACGACGGCGCGGACGCCGTCGGGCAGGCGGCCGGAGCCCGGCGCACCCACCGCGACCACCGTCCCGGGGGAACCGTCCGTGCCGCGGACCTGCACCTCCACGCCCTGCTCCCCCGCGCCGAGCGGCCGGGTGCGCGCGGCGTCTCCCCACGCGGCGTCGAAGACGGCGACGCCACCCGCCGGGACGGCGGTGACGTTGAGCCCGGCGACGGGCAGCTCGCGGGCGTCCGCGCCGGAGCCCAGCGTGACCGTGCCCTCGAGGAACAGCTCGGCGAGGCGCGCGACGCCCGACGAGTCGACGGTGAGCGCCTTCTCGCGGCCGGGGGCCGCGGACTTGAGCAGCGTGCCGTCGTCCACGGCCGCGCCGAGCGCGGCGCCGGAGTTGTTGATGTCGAAGAAGTCGCCGTTGATCGCGGCGACGGCGCCCCGGTCGGCGGCCATCTCGCTCACGGTCGCGTTGCCGGCGACGGCGTCGGGCCCGAGGTAGCCGAGCCGCGGCCCGTCGTCCCGGCCGAGGTGCGCGACGAGCACCTCGCCGCTCAGCCAGCCCTCGGCGGAGACCCGGGCGAACTCGGTGAGCTCCAGGCCCGGCGCGATCAGCCGCTCGGTGCGCTCGGTGACGATCGCGGCGCCCGCGTCGTCGAGGGGCAGGTCGGCGACGTCGTCCGTGACGTTCCCGGTGACGGCGCCGGTCGTCGCGGGCGCGACGCCGGCGGTGGCGACCGGCAGGTCGCGCGGGTCGTCCGGCGGCGCGGCCGCGGCGGCGCCCGCGGGCACCGCCATCGCCAGGCCGAGCAGGAGACCGACCCCCACAGGGACGGTGCGTCGGGCGCGGGGCAGGGCCCGGCGCTGTGCTCGGTGGTGTGCTCGGCTCATCGGGGGTCCTCCGCTGGTCGGGCCGGGACGTGCGCCGTCGCAGCGTCCCGCGACCAGGTTGCCACCAACTTTCACGATGTCAACCAGGAGGGAAACTTTTCACCGCCACGGGGCACCGGAACGCCGCCGCACGGCGCGCGACCGTCGTCGAGATCCGCCATGGTGGAACGCATGGACCGCCGACGCTCCACCCCCCGCCCCGCACCCCGACCCGCCCGTCGCACCCGCGTCCTCGCCGCGCTGGGCGCGGCGACGCTGACCGCGACGACCGCCCTGGTGGGCACCACCGCCGCGACGACCGCGAGCGCCCACCCGCGCGACGACGTGAAGGTGCCCACCGCCGTCGGCTACGGCGGCGCGATCAGCACCGTGGACCCGGAGGCGAGCCGGGTCGGCCTGGAGGTGCTGCGCAAGGGCGGCAACGCGGTCGACGCGGCGGTCGCGGCGGCCGCCGCGCTGGGGGTGACCGAGCCGTACAGCGCCGGCATCGGGGGCGGCGGGTACTTCGTGTACTACGACGCCGACAGCGGCGAGGTGCAGACGATCGACGGCCGCGAGACGGCTCCGGCGGAGATGCCGAACGACGCGTTCATCGACCCGGCCACCGGCCAGCCGTACCCGTTCACCCCGGACCTGGTGACCAGCGGCGTCTCGGTCGGCACGCCGGGCACGCCCGCCACCTGGCAGACGGCGCTGGACGAGTGGGGCACCTACTCCCTGAAGAAGGCGCTGAAGCCGGCGACGCAGCTGGCGCGCCGCGGCTTCGTCGTCGACCAGACGTTCCACGACCAGACGAAGAGCAACGCCGAGCGGTTCGCGGCGTTCCCCGCGACGGCGGAGCTCTACCTGCCGGGCGGGGAGCCGCCCGCCGTCGGCAGCGTGTTCCGCAACCGTGACCTGGCGGACACGTACGACCTGCTGGCGAAGCGCGGCACCGACGCGTTCTACGGCGGCCAGCTCGCGGCCGAGATGGTCGACGCCGTGCAGCGCCCGCAGACGTCGCCGGACACGGACCTGCCCGTGCCGCCCGGCTACCTCGACCTCGGCGACCTGGCCGGGTACGAGGCGCTGGTGCAGGACCCGACGGTGTCCGACTACCGCGACTACGACGTCTACGGCATGGCGCCGTCCTCCAGCGGCGGGTCCACGGTGGGCGAGGCGCTGAACATCCTCGAGACCTTCGACCTGTCGGGGATGGACGACGCCGCCTACCTGCACCACTACCTCGAGGCGAGCGCCCTCGCGTTCGCCGACCGCGGCGCGTACGTCGGCGACCCGACGTTCGTCGACGTCCCCCTGGACACCCTGCTGTCGGACGACTTCGCCGCCGAGCGCGCGTGCCTGCTCGACCCGGAGGCGGCGGCGACGAAGCCCGTCGCGCCCGGGGACGTCGAGGCCGACGACGCGGCGTGCGGCGAGACGATCGCCCCCGCCGACTCCGACACGGAGAACGTCTCCACGACCAACCTCACCGTGGTGGACGGCGACGGGAACGTCGTCGAGTACACGCTGACGATCGAGCAGACCGGCGGCTCGGGGATGCTCGTGCCGGACCGCGGCTTCCTGCTGAACAACGAGCTCACCGACTTCTCGACCGTGTGGCGGGCGGACGACCCGAACCGCATCGAGCCGGGCAAGCGGCCGCGGTCGTCGATGTCGCCGACGATCGTGCTGCGCGACGGCGACCCGGTCCTGGCGCTCGGCTCCCCCGGCGGCTCCACGATCATCACGACCGTGCTGCAGACGCTCACCAACCACCTCGACCGGGGCATGCCGATCGGCGACGCGCTCGCCGCCCCGCGCGCCGCGCAGCGCAACACGGCGTCCGTCACCGCGGAGCCGGAGTTCATCGCCGCGTACGGTCCCGGGCTGGAGGCGTACGGGCACACGCTCGTGCCGTCGGGCGACCAGTTCACGTCCGCCGCGGAGATCGGCGCCGCGACCGCCGTGCAGATCGGCGACGACGGCCTGCTCACCGCCGTCTCCGAGCCGCGCCGCCGCGGCGGCGGCGCGGCCATGGTGGTGGAGCCCGCCGACCGGTGACGGGCGACCGCCCGTCCGCGCCGTTCTTCACGGTCGGGCACTCGAACCGCGCCCTCGCCGAGTTCGTCGACCTGCTCCACGGCTCCGGGATCGAGCTGGTCGTGGACGTCCGCCGGCTGCCGGGCTCGGCGCGGTACCCCTGGTTCGACGAGGACGCGCTGCGGCGGTCCCTCCGTGCCGAGGGGATCGACCTCCACCGGGCCGCCGGTCTTGCGGGCCGGCGCCCGGCGAGCCGCGACGTCCCGCCGGAGGTGAACGGGTGGTGGGAGAACCGGAGCTTCCACCACTACGCCGACCACGCGCTCTCGGACGAGTTCCGGCGGGCCCTCTCCGAGCTGCGCGAGCAGGGACGCACGCGGCGGCTGGCCGTCATGTGCGCCGAGGCCGTGTGGTGGCGGTGCCACCGGCGCATCGTCGCCGACCACCTCCTGGCCCGGGGAGAGGCCGTGCGGCACGTCCTCGCGCAGGGCCGGGTCGAGGACGCGCGGCTGAGCGCCGGGGCCGTCGTCGGTGCCGGCGGCGAGGTCACGTACCCGGCGTCGGGCCCGTGAGCACCCGCGACGGGACGGCGTCGAGGACGGCGGGCAGGTCGGCGACGCTGTCGAGGACGTGCGTGTGCGGTGCGGCCTCCAGCACGGTGCGCGGCACGCCCCCGCTGAGCACGCCGACGACGAGCGCGGCACCGGCGTTCGTCCCGGCCTCGAGGTCGAGCACGGTGTCGCCCGCGGTGAGCACGCGGGCGACGTCGGTGACGCCCGTGCGCTCCATCGCCCGGTGCACCATGTACGGCGCAGGGCGGCCGGCGGGCACGTCGTCGGTGGTCACGACCGCGTCCACGACGCCCTCCGTCCAGCCCAGCCGGTCGAGCAGGAGGCCCGTGACGTCGGCGGAGAAGCCGGTCGTCAGGGCGATGCGCGCACCCCGTGCCCGGAGGTCGGCGAACGTGTCGAGCACGCCCGGCATCGCGACCGGCGGGGTGGCGTCGTAGGCCTCGCGCAGCAGGCGCTCGAAGTCGGCGAACGCCGGCTCGACGGCGGACGGGTCGCCGCCGAGCGCCAGCAGGGCGCGGATGGCGGTGCGCTTGTCGGCGCCCATCCAGCGGGCGACGTCGGCGACGTCCGCGGTGCTGCCGTGCCGGCGCACGGCGTCGTGCAGCGCGCGGTAGACGGCGCCGCCCTCCTCCACGGTCGTGCCGGCGACGTCGAACGCGGCGAGCTCGATGCGGGCGGGGTCGTGCAGGGTGGTGTCGTTCAGTGCGGGGTCGTTCACGGTGCTTCCTTCCGGTGGGTGGTCGTGGTGGAGGCGGCTCAGGCGGTGACGCCGGCCCGGTCGAGGACGTCGGCGGCGAGGCCGAGCCCGGTGGTCATGCCGATGCCGGTGGTGACGGCGGCGACGTGCACGCCGGACTCCGGCTCGGCGACGAGGAACTCCCGCCCCGGGGCCGTGACGTAGGTGCCCTGCCAGCGCTCGACGACGCGGAGGCCGTCGGCCTGGGCGCCGAACAGGTCGCGGCCGAGGCGCAGGAGCACGTCGAACCCCTCCTCGTCCTGGAACACGGGCGCGTCGTCCGCGCGCAGGTGGGTGTCCCCGAGGAGCAGCGTGTCGCCCTGCGGGGTCGCCATGAGGTTGACGTCCCAGCGCGCCCCCGCCGGGTCGGCCGCGGCGAGCTCGGCCGCGACGTCGGGCGCCGACGGGCAGGCCGCGAACGCCGCGTACCGCACCATCGACCAGCCGGTGAGCAGCGGGGTCGCGAGGCCGGGCGCCGCGCGCGGGCCCTCGGGGCGCACGCGCAGCATGTGCAGCCGGCAGCGCCGCAGCCCGATCTCCTCGGCCAGGTCCGGCAGCAGGCGGTCGAGGTCGTGGTGCGCGGCGACCACGACGACGTCCGCCTCCTCGACGCCGCGGGTCGTGACGACGCGGCCGGGCGCGACGGCGCGGGCGGCGGTGCGCCAGCGGAACGTCACGCCCTGCGCCTCCAGCCAGCGGGCCAGGGCGGGCGCCGCGGCCCGCGGGTCGACGAGCAGGTCGAGCGGCAGGTGCGCGCCCCCGACGACCGGTTCCGGGCGCACGGGGACGGCCGCCCGCGTCGCGGCGGCGTCCAGGAGGCGCACCTCGTCGGCCCCGCGCTCGTCCGCGAGCTCGCCGAGCAGCCGCAGCTCGGCGGCGGTGCGGGCCACGACGTGCGTGCCGACGGGCGCGACGTCGAACCCGGCCGCGGCCCCGAGGGCCAGCCAGCGCCCGCGGGCGGCGAGCGCGTACCGGCGCGCGTCCCCGGCCTGCGCCGTCGTGCACACGTGCCCGAAGTTCTGCACCGAGGAGCCGACGACGCCCGCCGCCTGCTCGACCACCGTCACCCGGTAGCCGCGCCGGTGCGCCTCCGCGGCCGCGCCGAGGCCCACCACCCCGGCGCCCACCACCACGACGCGGCGGCCGGTCGACGCGGACGGACCAGGGGACGGGACGGGGGTCGGGAGCGTCGGGCTCGTCGTCGCGCCCGTCGTCGTTCCCGTCGTCGAGCCGGTCACGGGGTCCCTCCGGGGATCGGGTCGTTCACCGCACGGCCACCTGGGGCCGGTACGGTCCGGGCGTGAACAGCGAGAAGGGGCCGTCGGCCCGGATCGTGCGCGTGCTCGCGGACGAGCTCGCGGGCCTGCCGTCCGGCACGCGCGTCGCCTCCGAGGCGGAGGTGGGCCGCCGGTTCGGCGTCGGGCGCGCGGCGGCCCGCGCCGCGCTGGGCGAGCTGGAGCGTCGGATGCTCGTGAGCCGCATCCAGGGCCTGGGCACGTTCACGCGCCGTCGCGTCGACTACCTCGTGGCGCCGGGGCGCGCGCCGTCGTGGAGCCGGACGCTGCGCGAGGCGGGCGCGTCGCCGCGCACGGTCGTGCTGGCCTGCGACGACGTCCCCCTGCCCGACGACGTCACCGCCGCGCTGGAGGTCCCCGCCGGCACCCGCGGCTTCCGCCTGGTGCGGCGGTCGCACATCGACGAGATGCCGGCGGCGTGGGGCGTCGAGTGGCTCGCCCACGAGCTCGTGCCCGAGCTGCCCGCCGCGCTGCGGCTCGAGGAGTCCCTCGACACGATCCTGCGCGAGTCGGCCAGCACCCACCCCGAGCGGGCGTGGACGCGGGCCAGCATGGAACCCGCGCCCGAGGAGGCGAGCGACGGCCTCGGCTGCCGGCCGGGCGACCCGGCGTGGCTGATGGTGAGCCTCGCCCGCGACGGCGCCGACGGGCGGCCGCTGCTGTTCACCGAGCGGTGGGTGCGCGCCGACGCCGTGCGCGTCGTCCTGGAGCTGGGGCAGGGCCGGGACGGCTGAGCCGAGGCCGCCCGTCACGACGCTCGTCCCGATGCCCGTCACGGCGCCACCGCCGCGCGGGGCGCGGTGCCGGCCGGCCCGGTGAGGAGCGCGGCGACGTCGACCAGCGGCGCGGCGGGCGTGACGAGCTCGCCCCAGGGCACGTCGTCCCGGGTCCGGTCCAGCAGTCGCAGCGCCGCGCGCAGGTGGCGCGGCTCGTAGTTGTGCACGCCGGTCACGGTGAGCCAGCCGCGCACCACGCGCTCCGGATCGAGCGGCACGGCGGGCGACGGCGCGACGGAGCCGACGAGCACGAGCCGCCCGCCGACGTCGAGCGCGTCGAGGCAGCGGGCCACGGCCGGGCTCGCGCCGGACAGCTCGATCGCGACGTCGACCGGCCCGACCGCTCCCTCCGTCCCGAGGGTCGCGGCGGCGCCGAAGCGCGCCGCGAGGTCGCGTCGCCCGGGGTCGGGGTCGGTGACCACGACCTCCGCCGCCCCGGCGTCCCGCGCGGCGACGACGGCGGCCACGCCGAGCATCCCCGCCCCGCTGACGAGCACGCGACGGCCCGCCAGCGGGCCCGCGGCCTCGACCGCCGCCATGACGGTCGCCGTCGCGCACCCGGCCGGGGCGGCGAGCGCGTCGGGCACGGTGACGGGCACCCGGGCGATCGTGGCGCCCGCCGGCAGGACGACGTGCCGGGCGTAGGTGCCGGACAGCGGCCAGCCCGAGTCGAAGGCCTCGTGCCCCACCTTCCGCACCGACCGGCACTTCGCGGTGCGGCCGTCGCGGCAGCGGTCGCACTCGCCGCACGCGACCGTCACCCCCCAGACGACCCGGTCGCCCGCGCAGAGCGCGCCGCCGTCGTCGCCGACCGCGCCGCCGGGGCCGACCTCGACGATCTCCCCCACGGCCTCGTGCCCGAGGACGGACGGCGACGGCGACGGGCGCCGCCCGGAGACGGTGTGCCGGTCGCTGCCGCACACGGTGGCGAGGAGCACGCGGACGAGCACCTGCCCCGGCCCGAGTGCGGGGAGCGGGACGTCGACGAGGCGGACGGCGTCGCCGCCCTCCCACAGCGCGACGGTGGTCAGGACAGCTGAGCGCGGATCCACCCGGAGAGCCTCTCGATGAGCAGGACGACGACGAACACGAGCAGGACGATCCCGCCCGCCACCTGGAAGTGGAGGGTGCGGACGGCCTCGAAGAGCAGGAAGCCGACCCCGCCGGCACCGACGATCCCGAGGATTGTCGAGGTGCGGATGTTGACGTCCAGGAGGTACAGGCCCGACCCGACGATCCCGGGCATGGCCTGGGGCAGCACGGCGGAGCACAGGACCTTCCACCAGCCGCCGCCCACGGAGCGCACGGCCTCGGCGGGCCCGGCCGGGATCTCCTCGACGGCGTCCGCGACGAGCTTGCCGAGGAAGCCGATCGACCCGATGCCGAGCGCGACGGCGCCCGCGACCGGCCCCAGCCCGACGGCGGCGACGAACACCACGGCGAGGATCAGCTCGGGGATCGCGCGGACCACGAGGATCGCGGTGCGCGCGGCGCCGTACACCAGGGGGTGCGGCGCCACGTTGCGCGCGGCGAGCAGCCCCAGCGGGAGGGACAGCACGACGCCGATGCCGGTGGCCGACAGGCCGATGGCGAGCGTCTGGAGCAGCGCCGCCCACAGCGCGGGACCCAGCGTGGTGAGGTCGGGCGGGAACGTCCGCCCCGCCACGGCGAGCAGGTCCGGGACCGAGGTGACGAGCGCGAGCGGGTCGATGCCGAGGCGCACGAACGACACGACGAGCAGCACGGCGGCCGCGCCGCCGACCGCGAGGCGCACCGCGCGGTCCCGCCCGTACCGGGGGTTGCGGGGCGCGAGGAGCGGGCGGCGGATCGCGACGGACAGCAGCTCCATGCCCGCCACCAGCACGAGGATCACCAGCACGATCCCCATCGCCTTGGGGTAGACGAGGCCGCGCAGCGCGTCCTGCAGGGCGAAGCCGATGCCGCCCGCGCCGACGAAGCCGAGCACGACGGACGTGCGGAGGTTGATGTCCACGCGGTAGACGAACGCCGACACCCACGCGGGCACGACCTGCGGGACGACGCCGTTGAGGAGCTCGCGCACGCGGCCGACTCCGACGGCGCGCACCGCCTCGCGCGGGCCCTCGTCGGCGCCCTCGATCGCGTCGGCGAACAGCTTGCCGAGCATGCCCACGGAGTGCAGGGCGAGGGCGAGCACGCCGGGCAGCACGCCGAGGCCGAGGGCCCGGACGAACAGCACGGCGAACACGAGGTCCGGCACGGCGCGGCAGAACGTGATGATCCCGCGCGCGACGGCGGCCACGGCGGGGTGCGGGGTCGTGGTGCGCGCCGCGAGGAACGCCAGGGGCACGGACAGCAGCGTCGCGAGCACCGTGCCGAGGAAGGCCATGAGCACCGTGTCGAGCGCGAGCGTCGCGATCCGGGCCGGGTCCGACAGCTCCGGCGGCACCATCCGGCCGAGCAGGTTCGCCACGTCCTCGCCGCCCGCGACGAGCGTCGGCAGGTCGAGGCCGATCGCCGACGACGCGGCCAGCGCGAGGAGGACGGAGCCCCCGGCGAGCCAGTGCAGGACCCGGCGCCGACCGTCGACGGGCGGCCGCAGCGGGGCGCCGCCGGACGGCGGTGCCGGGACCGGCGCCGGCGACGTCTTCCGGGGCGGCGCCTGGGTGGGCGCCGTCATGCCGCCACCGCCGCGGGCTCCACCCGCCGGTAGGTGGCCATCGCCTCGTCCTTGGTGAGGCCCGCCGCGGGCCGGTCGAGCACCTTCTCGCCCTGCCGCAGCCCGACGAGGCGGTCGGCCCAGCCGAGCGCGAGGTCGACCTGGTGCAGGGTGCAGAGCACGGTCAGCCCCTCCTCCGCGCAGACGCGCACGAGCAGGTCCATGACCGTGCCGGCGTTCTCCGGGTCGAGGGAGGCGACCGGCTCGTCGGCGAGCACGACCTGCGGGCGCTGCATCAGCGTCCGGGCCAGCGCGACGCGCTGCTGCTGCCCGCCCGACAGGGTGTCCGCCCGCTGGTAGGCCTGGTCGGCGAGCCCGACGCGGTCGATGTGCGCCATCGCCTCCGCCCGCATCCGGCGCGAGTAGGTCGACACGCCGTAGCGCGGGCCGCGCACGCGGCCCAGGCCGCCGATGAGCACGTTCTCGAGGCAGGTGAGGCGCCCCACGAGGTTGAACTGCTGGAACACGAAGCCCACCTCGGTGCGCAGGTGCCGCAGCTCCCGCGCCGACGCGCGGTCCACGCGGGTGCCGGCCACCGTGACGTCGCCCGCCGTCGGCCGGTGCAGGCCGTTGAGGCAGCGCAGCAGCGTCGACTTGCCCGACCCGGAGAGCCCCAGCAGCACGACGAGCTCGCCCTGCCGCACGTCGAGGTCCACCCCGCCGAGCGCCGTCGTCCCGTCGAACTCCTTGCGCAGGCCGCGCACGCGCACCAAGGGCTCGCCGGTGCCGAGGTCGGTGGTGGTGCCGGTGCCGATGCCGGTGGTCGTCGGCACGATCAGCCCTCCTCGCACTTGTCGGACTTGGTGATGGCGCAGACCTCGCGGGTGCCGTCGTAGTCCGAGTCCTGCGCGGGCACGAAGCCCCACGCGTCCTCGTCGGTGAGGAGGCACTCGCCGTCGCAGTAGCCCTGCTCGCGCAGGTAGTCGGAGTTCGCCTTCTCGGTGAGCAGCGTCGCGAGCTTCTGGTTCACCTCGTCGCCGAGGGCGTCGTTGCCGACGAAGAGCGAGCCGGAGATCGTCTCCGACTTCCAGACCTCCTTGAGGTCGCCCTCGGCGAGGTCGCCCGCCGCCGGGAGCGTCTCCTCGACCATCGACTGCATCGCGAAGCCGACCTCGCAGTCCCCCGAGGCGACGGCCAGCGCCGACGCGTCGTGGCCGCCCGCGTACACGGGCTCGACGCCGGCCGCCACGTCCTGCTCCGTGCCCGACTCGATGACGCCCGCGTCGATCAGCCCGGCCGACGGGTACAGGAAGCCCGACGTCGAACCCGGGTCCACGAAGCAGACCGTCTTGCCCGCGAAGTCCTCCAGGCCGTCCACGGCGTCGTTGTCGCCCTGGGTGATGCCGAGGGAGAAGTAGCCGGGCTCGGCGCCCTTCTCCGCGACGACCGACGCGAGCGGGGTGACGGCGGCGTTGTTGTGCGTCGCGAGGACGTACGCGAACGAGCCGAGGAAGGCGACGTCGACCTTGTCGGCGATGAGGCCCTCGATGACGCCCGCGTAGTCGGACGCCTGGCTCACCTCGACCTGCGCGCCCGTCTCCTCCTCGAGCATCGCGATGATCGGGTCGTAGCCCTCGGCGAGGTTCGTGGAGTTCTCCGCCGGGATGGCGCCGAGCCGCAGCACCTCCGGGAAGCCCTGCTCGGTGGTGCCGCCGCCCGCGGACGCCGTGCCCAGCGACCCGCAGCCGGCGAGCGTGAGGGCCGCGGCGCCGGCGAGCGCCACGGCGGCGAAGGTGGTCCTGGTGGTCTTCATGTCGTCTCCGGTCGTGGGCTCTGCGCGTGGGCGCCGACCCCCGGCGCCGTCCAGGAGTCTGGGAGCCCGCGACGACCGGCCGGCCCCGGGAAGATGAACCCCGGGTGAAGCCTCGTTAACCGTCTCGCCAGGTCGTCCGGACAAGATGCGCCCGTGTTCACCTCGCTCCCCGCCGCGACCGACAGGCCCTGGACCCTCGGCGCCCCGCCCGCGGAGTGGTCGCTCGCCGGCGTCCGCGCCGTCCTGCCCGACCGGGTGGTGGACGACGCCCGCCTCGTCGTGCACGACGGCCGCGTGGCGGAGGTGGGCGAGCGGCCGCCGGGGTTCCGCGCGGACGTCGACGGCGGCGGGGCCCTGCTGCTGCCCGGGCTGGTCGACGTGCACACCGACGTCCTGGCGCACGAGCGGCGGCCGCGGCCGGGCGCGGACCTGCCGCTCGACCTCGCGGTGCGGACCGCGACCGACCGGCTCGCCGCGGGCGGGGTCCTCACCGCGTTCCACGGCGTGGCCTTCGGCGAGCGCACCCCGGTCGGGCTGGTCGCCGGCGACCCCGGGCCCGGCCCGCTGCTGTCGGCGCTGCGCGACCCGGTCGCCGTCGACGCGGGCGCGCGGGTGCTGTACCGGGTCGACGTGCGCTGCCTGACCGGGCTCGCGGACCTCGAGGCGGCGCTCGCCGGCGACGCCGGGGACGTCCCTCCGCTGGTGTCGCACGAGGACCACACCCCCGGCATCGGGCAGTACGCCGACCCGGCCACGATGGAGCGCTTCCTCGTCGAGCGCGAGGGCATGAGCCCGCCGGACGCGCACGCGCACGTGGCCGCCTGGCGCGCCGAGCGCGAGGGCCGCGCTGACGTCGCGGCGGCCGCCCTCGAGCGGCTCGGCGGGTGGGCCCGCGCGGGACGGATCCGCCTCGCCGGGCACGACCCCGAGACCCGCGCCGACGTCGAGGCCCTGGCGGCCCGCGGCGGCGCCGTCGCGGAGTTCCCTACCACCGTGGAGGCGGCGCTCGCGGCCCGGGAGCTGGGGCTGCACGTCGTGGCGGGCGGGCCCAACGCCGTCCGCGGCTCGTCCCACGCGGCCAACGTCTCGGCGCGCGAGCTCGTGGCCCGCGGCCTGGTCGACGCGCTGGCCTCCGACTACGTGCCGTCGTCCCTGCTCACGGCTGTCGAGGTGCTCGTCCGCGAGCGGCTGACCGACCTGCCGGGCGCCGTCCGGCTCGTCACCTCGGGCCCCGCGCGCGCCGCGGGGCTCGACGACCGTGGCGCGCTCGTGCCCGGGGCGCGGGCCGACGTCCTGCTCGTCCGGCACGCCGGGCGGTGGCCCACCGTCGTCGCCGCCCTGCACGCCTGACGGCGCGGCGCTCCCGCGTCGCGAGAGGATGGGCCCGTGTCCGGCGACCTCCTCCCCCTCGTCCTCGGCGTCGTGTTCTTCGGCGGCTTCCTGGTCTACCTCGTGTCGCTCTTCGTCCGCGACGCCCGCATCGACGGCCGCGGTCGGCCCGCCACCGCGCTGGTTGTCGCCGCCCGGCCGACGGCCGCCCGGAGCGGGGACGCCCAGGTCGTCGAGTTCACACTGCGGTTCACCGACCCGCAGACGGGCGTCGAGCACACGGTCGTCCACCGCGACGCCCCCGGCGAGTTCCGCGCGCCCCGCGTGCAGCCCGGCATGACCGTCCCGGTGAAGTTCCTGCCCGAGAAGCCCACCACGCTCCAGTTCGACTGGAAGGCAGTGGACGGTAGCGCGGCGGCCGGGTGAGGTGGCAAGCCTCCTCGTGGCTCGCCGTCAGCGCGTCGCCGCCTCCAGCAGCTCCAGCACGTGCACGTAGTCGCGGCCGGTGGCGCGGGCCATGCCCATCTCGCAGGTGCGGTTGTTGGAGACGTAGGCGTCATACCGGACGCCGGGCAACGCCCGCTCCCCCGCCGCGACGTCGGTGGCCTCGGCGTGCGTGGCGGCGGCGGTGAGCTCGGGGTGGAGCATGCCGCGGTCGCCGGCGAAGCCGCAGCAACCCCACGCGGCGGGCACGACGACGTCGTCGGCGACGGCGGCCGCCACGGCGCGCAGGTCGTCCACGGCGCCCAGGTGCACGGTCGCGCAGGTGGGGTGCACGACGACGCTCCCCTGCCGCTCGACGGCCACGCCGCGATCCGCGAGCGCCGGCAGCACGTCGGTGCGCACGAACGTCACGGCGTCGACGATCCGCAGCCGCGCGAACCGCTCGGCGTCCTCCCCGGAGAGGTGGTGCGGCGTCTCGACCAGGCCGTGCGTGCAGCTCGACGCGTCGCACACGACCGGCAGCTCCCCGCCGCGCGTCGCCGTCCACAGGGCGTCGAGCACCCGCCGCGCCATCCGCGCCGCGCCGTCCGGCAGCCCCTTGCTCGCCCACGGCGTGCCGCAGCACAGCCCGCCGATGCCCTCGGGCACGGCGAGACCGATGCCGGCGCGCTCGCACAGCGCGCGGAGGGCGGACGCCGCACCGAGCGCGCTGCCGTCGACGTCCGGCAGACCGCGCGGGGCGGGGGCGAACAGCTCGCCCATGCAGGAGGCGAACAGCACCGCCCGCGGCTCTCCCGCACCGACGCCGTCGACCTGGCGCCGCGGCCCCGGGCCGGGCAGGTCGTCGTCGACCCGGGGCACGACGTCGGTCCCGACGACGCCGCGCGCCACCTCCGAGGCGACGCGCACGACCGGCGTCGGCACCTGCTGCACCACGCCGAGCGCGCCGCGCAGCACGTTCACGACGGGCCCCCACGCCCCGGCGACCGCCTCCCCGCCCTTCTGCACGACGGCCGGGTTCGACCGCGCCCGATGCCCCTTCATCACGATGCCGGTGTCGATGCCGACGGGGCACGCCTCGACGCACATGGAGTCGGCGGCGCAGGTCTGCACGCCCCAGTACCGGTACGCCTGCTGCAGCTCCTCCCGCTCGCCCTCCGGGGCGACGGCGAGCTCCTTGAGCAGGGCGATGCGCTGCCGCGGCGTCGTCGTCACGGTGCGCGACGGGCAGCCCGGCTCGCAGTAGCCGCACTCCACGCAGCGGTCCACCAGCGGCGCGTCCTCGCCGCCGGCGGACGCCTCGACCTTGAGGTCGCGCAGGTGCTCGCGCGGGTCGTCGGTGAGGAGGACCCCCGGGTTGAGCAGCCCGCGCGGGTCGCACAGGCTCTTGATCTCGCGCATGACGCCGTACAGGTCGTCGCCGTACTGGCGGCGCACGAACGGCGCCATGATGCGGCCGGTGCCGTGCTCGGCCTTGAGCGAGCCGCCGCGGTCCAGGATCAGGTCGACGAGGTCGTCGCTGAAGGCCGCGTACCGGTCCAGCTCCGCCGCGTCGCCCAGGCGCGGCGTGATCATGAAGTGCAGGTTGCCGTCCTTGGCGTGGCCGAACGTCACGGCGTCCTCGTACCCGTGGCGGGCGAACAGCCCACCCAGGTCGCGCACCGTGCCGGTGAGGTCCGGGACCGGGACGACGACGTCCTCCAGCAGCGCCGTCGCGCCGGCCGGGCGCGCGCCCGCCACCGCCGTGTACAGGCCCTTGCGCACGCGCCACAGGCGCTCGCGCGTGGCGGGGTCCGTGGTGAGCGTGGCAGGGAGCTCGAGGGCGAGGCCGTCGACGACGGCGCGCGCGGCGTCCTGCAGGGGCGCCAGGGCGTCGTCGGTGGCGGCGCGGTACTCCACGAGCAGCGCCGTCTGGCCCGTGATCCCCGCGCCGCGGGCGAGCGAGCGCATCGACGGGTCGGCCTTCGGGTCGGCCGCCGCGACGCGCAACGACGCCGCGTCCATGAGCTCGATCGCCTCGGGGCCGGACGCGCCCAGCGGCACCAGCGCGTCGGTGGCCCGCTCGAGCGAGTCGAAGACGAGGAGCGTCGTCGCGACCCGCGCCAGCAGCGGCACCGTGCGGAAGGTGACGTCCGCGACCCAGCCCAGCGTGCCCTCCGAGCCGATCATCAGGTGCTCGAGGATCTTCACCGGGCCGTCGTGGTCGAGCAGGGCGTTGACCGAGTAGCCCATGGTGTTCTTCATCGCGAACTGCCGCTCCACCTCGGCGCGCATCGTCGCGCTGCCGCGCACCCGGTCGCGCAGCTCGGCCAGGCCGCGGTGCAGGTCGGGCTCGAGGGCGGCGAGCCGCGGGTCGGCGTCCGGCGCCCCCGTATCGACGACGGTGCCGCTGGGCAGCACCACCGTCATCGCCTCGACCGTCCGGTACGCGGTGCGCGTCGTGCCCGACGACATCCCGGAGGAGTTGTTGGCCACCACTCCCCCGACGGTGCACGCGATCTCGCTGGCCGGGTCCGGTCCGAGGCGGCGCCCGTGCCGGGCCAGGTGCCCGTTGACCAGCCGCAACGTCGCGCCCGGCTGGCAGCGCACCCGCTCCCCGCCGTCCAGCACCTCGACGCGCGTGAACCGCGTGCGCGTGTCGACCAGCATCCCCGCGCCCGACGCCTGCCCCGACAGGCTCGTGCCGCCGGAGCGGAAAGTCACCGGCAGGCCGCGCCGGCTCGCCTCCCGCATCGCGGCGACCACGCCGTCGACGTCGTGCGCCCGCACCACGACTTCCGGGCGCAGCAGGTAGTGCGACGCGTCGTGCGCGTGCGCCACCCGCGTCAGCAGGTCCGTCCGCAGCTCGAAGCCGTCGGTGCCGCCGGTGCCGTCGGTGGTGCCCGCCGCCCCGCGCGTCGTACGCCGTCCCGTCATCGCCCCTCCTGCGTGCCGAGCCCTGCGGCCAGCGCCGCCAGCCGTCGTCGCCGCGCCTCGACGCTCGACGCCCGCCCACCGTGGACGCGGTTCGTCAGCAGCACCGCCGTCGCCCCCGTGGCGAGGTCGACGACGAACGACGTCCCCGTGAACCCCGCATGCCCCACCTGGTCCGCGGACACCATGAACCCGGGGTCGCCGCGCCGCAGCCCGAGCGCCTGCCCCCACGGCGCGCCGGCGCGCCCGGCGACGTCGTCGGGCTCGACGAGCGCGCGCCACGACGCCTCGCTCACGACCTGCCGTCCCCCCGCGGCCCCGCGGTCGGCGACCAGCGCCGCCAGCCGCGCGACGTCGTCGAGCGTGCCGAACAGCCCGGCGTTCCCCACCGGGCGGGCCGCCGCCGCGGCCAGCTCGTCGTGCACGCGGCCCGTCGGGGTGCCCGCCTCGGTGGGGGCGGCGTCGGCGACGTCGACGACGTCGACGGGCGACCACCGCAGGCCGGCCGCCCCGAGCGGCGCCCCCACCCGCTGCGCCACCATGCGGTCGAGCCGCTCGCCGGCCAGCTCCTCCAGGAGCAGGCCGAGCGTGACGAAGCTCAGGCAGGAGTAGGCGTGCGCCGCCCCCGGCGGCGCGGCCGGCGGGCCGAGGGCGTCGGCGAGCACGGCGCCCGGGTCGGTCGCGCTGCGCCAGGCGAGGGAGGTGGGGCGCAGCCCGGCGGTGTGCGTGAGCAGGTGGCGCGCTGTCGCGCCGGTCGACGTCGCGGGCACGTCGAGCACCTCGCGGGCCGGGGCGTCGAGGTCGAGCAGGCCGTCGTCGACGAGCGTCGCCGCGGTGACGGCCACGAAGGCCTTGGTCACCGACGCGAGGTCGAAGCGGGTCGCCGCACCCGTCGGCGCCGGGCCCGTCGGCTCCCCGGCGCCGTCCGGCCCGTCGGCGAACGCCCGCTCCGTGCCCGCCGGCGTCGCGACGAGCGCCGCCGCGCACGACCACCCCTCGTCGTCGGCGCGGCCGGCGAGCGGGCCGGCGGCCTGCGCGAGGTGCGGCACGGTGCGCTCCGTCCTCCGGGGTCGGCGCCGACCCCGGTGCTGGCAGATTTCTCCCTACCGTACTAGCGGTACGGCACAAGTCTTCGGCCCGTGGCCGCCTCCGTCAGAGCGCGGAGATGCCGTCGCCGATCATCGTGGCGCCGATGACGAGCAGCAGCACGGCCATGATCACGGCGTTGTTGGTGACCATCCAGGTCTTCAGCCCGTCGAGCACGTGGGCGGCGCGCTCCCCCATCGACAGGTAGATCACCAGCGGGGTCACGACGCCGGCGCTCGCGATCAGCGCGAAGACGACGGCGGCCACGACCTGGGCGTTCGTGTCGCCCGGGGCGGCCGCGGCGATGGCGGCACCGCCGGAGACGACGAGCAGCAGGTTCTTCGGGTTGACCGCGGACAGCAGGACGGCGAGCCCGAGGGCCTTGCCCGGCGTGAACTGGTCGACGGCCGCCATCCACGACGGCGTCTCCGGCTCGACGCCGTCGCGCGGCCGGCCCCGCCACTGCTTCACCGCGAGCAGCAGGAGCAGCACGCCGAGCACGATCTTGACGACGCTCGCCCAGGCGGGCGGGCCGTCGTCGTCCGGCACGGACGACCCCGCCAGCACGGCGACCAGCGCGACGACGACCAGGACGGCCACGAACCAGCCGACCAGGAAGGCGGCGGCGTTGGCCTTCGCGCGCCGGCTGACGAGCATCAGCACCACCGCGACGATCGGCAGGGGGCTGATGAGCACGCCCACGGCCACGGGCAGGGACTGACCGATCGCTGCGCCCACCTGTGCTCCTCCGTCCGGCGATGGTCCGAACCTAGGCGCGGGCGGGCGACGTCGCCCGGCGAGGCGTCAGCGCGCGGTGTCGACCCGGTCGTGCAGGACGGCGTCGAGCGCCTCGACGATCCGGACGTCGCCGTCCAGCCAGTCGACGTCGAGCAGCGTCGTCCGGTCCAGCCAGCGCAGGTCGTCGTGCTCGACGAGGGGCCGCGGGTCGCCGTCGGTGACGACCGCCAGCCAGAGCCGCAGCACGTGCCGGTCGGTGATGATCCACGCGCCGTCGTCGGGGCCGGGCAGCTCGTCGCCGAGCTCGACCCGCACGCCCAGCTCCTCGCGCAGCTCGCGGTGCAGCGCCTCGAGCGGCGTCTCCCCCGGGTCCACCTTGCCGCCCGGGAACTCCCACCGGCCCACGAGGTGCTCGGGCCGGCTCCGCCGGGCGGCGAGCAGGCGCGCCGGGCGGTCGAGGTCGTCGACGATCGCGGCGGCGACCACGAGGCGGCGTGCTGTCATGACCGCGAGTCTGCCATCCGGGCCCCGCCGGGCCGGTGCGGTGACCGGTGCCCGGACGTGCGAGAGCCCCGCGCCGACGACCTCCCCTGTCGTCGGGCGGGGCTCGCACCTGTGGTTGTCAGCCGACTCCCAGCCCGGCCTGTCGCGCCCATGCGACGGCCTCGGCCCGGTTGGAGACACCGATCTTGCGGTACACGCTGCGCACCTGCGACTTCACCGTGTTCCTGGTGACGAACAGCTTGGTCGCGATCTGCTCGAGGGTGACGTCCTCGGACAGGTTGGACAGGACCACCCGCTCGCGGCGGGTCAACAGGCGATTCGTCACCGGGGCCATTTCGATCGTGCTCATCGTTCTTCCTCCGTCGACGGCCGCCGACCGAAGGTCGACCAGGGGAAGCCGTCATGGAAGAAGATGTCTCCGGCCCCCGGTCATGACGCGAAATCTCTCGGATCGCTGCCGCGCCGGGACGACGACGGCCGGCCGCGCCCCGTCGAAGGG
>NZ_JBHVBO010000042.1:0-24108 GCF_042668085.1 Isoptericola sp. NPDC057391
GCAGCACGCCGCCCCCGACGGCCCGATCGGCGGGTACTCCCCGCCGCCGCGGGGCCGACTGGCGCAAGCGCGCAGAGATTGCGGTGCTCACCGGCCCCGCGATCATCGTCTTCCTGACGTTCGTCATCGTGCCGGTGGTGATGGCGGCGTACTACGGGTTCTTCCGCTGGAAGGGCTTCGGCCCGCCCACGGACTTCGCCGGCCTCCAGAACTACGTGTCGATCCTGACGGATCCCACCTTCCACGACGCCGTCCGGCACAACTTCACCATCGTGGTCCTCTCCCTGGTCATCCAGGGACCGGTGGCGATCCTGTTCGCCCTGCTGATGAACCAGAAGATCCGCGGGCGCTCCGTCATCCGCGTGCTGATCTTCGTGCCCTACGTGATCTCCGAGGTCATCGTCGGGACCGGCTGGGCGCTGATGATGTCGGACACCGGCGCCTTCAACACGCTCCTGGCCAAGATCGGCCTGGGAAACCTCGAGCAGAGCTGGCTCGCCGATCCGAACATCGCCATGTGGACGCTGATGCTGATCCTCACGTGGAAGTACGTGGGCTTCGCGGTGATCCTCATGCTCGCCGGCCTGCAGGGCATCCCGGAGGAGCTGTACGAGGCCGCGGCCATCGACGGCGCGTCGTTCTGGCAGCAGCAGTTCCGGATCACGCTCCCGCTCCTCGGCCCGACGATCCGCATCTGGGCGTTCCTGTCGATCATCGGGGCGCTGCAGCTGTTCGACCTGGTCAACATCATCTGGGGCCAGTACGTGGCGGCGACCGCGGGCACCTCGACGATGGCGACCTACATGTATCTCAACGGTCATCTCGCGGGGAACTACGGCTTCGGCAGCGCGGTCGCCGTGGTGCTGTTCCTGATCTCGCTGGCCGTCGCGCTGGTCTACCAGCGCCTCGTCCTGCGGCGGGACACCGAGGGTGCGCTGACCGGCGCCTCCGGGCGGAAGGGGAGGAAGAAGTGAGCACCTCGACCGCTCCCGTCGCGGAGCAGCGGACGGAGCAGTACGTGTTGCGCCCCACCCGGAAGCTCGCGTGGGGAAGCCCGGTGACCTACCTGATCGCCGTCGTGCTGATCGCGGCGTGCCTGGGCCCCGTCATGTACATCGTCATCGGCGGCTTCCGGACCAACTCCCAGATCACCCAGGACCCGTCCGGGCTGCCGTCGCCGTGGGTCTTCACCAACTACGCGGACGTCCTGACGAGCGGCGACTTCTGGGTCGCCATGGGGAACTCGACGATCGCCGCCGTGGCCACGACGGTCGGCACGGTCGTCCTGGGCATGATGGCGTCGTTCGTCATCGCCCGGTACGACTTCGGCGGCAAGGGTGTCATGTACTCCCTGTTCGCCGCCGGGCTGATGTTCCCCATGACCGTGGCGATCACGCCGCTGTACCTGATGGTGCGCACGCTCGGTCTGACGAACTCGCTGGCGGGGATCATCCTGCCGCAGGTGGCGTTCGCGCTTCCCGTGACCGTGATCATCCTCGTGCCGTTCCTGCGGGCGATCCCGGCCGAGATCGAGGAGGCAGCCAGCATCGACGGCGCCAGCCGCCTGGGCTTCTTCTGGCGCATGGTGCTCCCGCTGTCGATGCCGGGCGTGATCACCGTCGGGATCCTCGCCTTCATCAACTCCTGGAACAACTACATGCTGCCGCTGTTCATCCTCAGCGACCCAGGCACCTTCACCCTGCCGCTGGGCGTCGCCAACTTCGCGTCGCAGTACTCGGTGGACACCGCTCGGGTCCTGGCGTTCACGTCGTTGTCGATGATCCCGGCACTCATCTTCTTCTCGCTGTTCGAGAAGCGGATCGTCGGCGGCCTGACCGGCGCGGTCAAGGGCTGACCTCCATCGGGAGGACGACGGCCCAGCCGACGCCGTCGTCCTCCCCGCCATCTCGCGTCATCTCGCGTCATCCCCGTCGTTCCCGTCTTCCCGGGACGGGACGGCCGCCGGGGAGAGAACCCCACCACCTGTGTCCGTTGAAGGAGACCGCTCGTGAACCACGCCCGCTCGTCCAGCGCCCCAGGTGGCCCGGCCGGCCCGCCGGAGCTGCCCGTGGTGTCCGAGCGCGTCCGCGCTCTGCACGCCCGCATGACCCTCGAGGAGAAGCTCGCGCAGCTGGTCGGGTACTGGCTCGACAAGGGCGGCGACGTCGTCGCGCCCATGCAGGGCGAGATGGCGGCCGGCGACGGCGGCCGCCTCGAGGAGGTCACCCGGCACGGCATCGGCCACTACACCCGCGTGTACGGCACGCGGCCCGTGGACCCCGCCGAGCGGGCGGCCTGGCTGTGGGCGGAGCAGCGGCGGCTGCGTCGTGAGACGCGGCTCGGCATCCCCGCGCTCGTGCACGAGGAGTGCCTCACCGGGCTGTCCGCGTGGAAGGCGGCGACGTTCCCGACGCCGCTCGCCTGGGGCGCGTCGTTCGACCCGGACCTCGTGGCCGAGATGGGCGGCGTCATCGGGGCGTCCATGCGCGAGCTCGGCGTCCACCAGGGCCTCGCGCCCGTGCTGGACGTCGTGCGCGACCCGCGCTGGGGCCGCGTCGACGAGTGCATCGGCGAGGACCCGTACCTCGTCGGCACCGTCGGCACGGCCTACGTGCGCGGCCTGCAGGACGCGGGCGTGCACGCGACGCTCAAGCACTTCGCCGGGTACTCGGCGTCGCGCGCCGGGCGCAACCACGCGCCCGTGTCGGCGGGGCCGCGCGAGATGGCCGACGTCTTCCTCCCGCCGTTCGAGATGGCGGTGCGCGACGGCGGGGTGCGGTCCGTCATGGCCACCTACGTGGACGTGGACGGCGAGCCGATGCACGCCAGCGCGGAGTACCTCACGAGGATCCTGCGCGACGAGTGGGGCTTCGACGGCACCGTCGTCGCGGACTACTTCGGCGTCGCGTTCCTCGAGGTGATGCACCGCGTGGCCGCCGACCGCGGCGAGGCGGCCGCGCAGGCGCTCGAGGCCGGCCTCGACATCGAGCTGCCGTCCGGCGACGCGTACCTCGAGCCCCTCGCCGACCTGGTCCGCGCGGGTCGCGTGGACGAGCGGTACGTGGACCGTGCGGTGCTGCGGGCCCTCGCGCAGAAGGAGGAGCTCGGGCTGCTCGACGACGACGCCTTCGCCGGCGAGCCGCCCGCGGTGGTCGACCTGGACTCGCCCGCCCACCGCGACGTGGCGCGCCGCCTGGCGGAGGAGTCGCTCGTGCTCCTCACCAACGACGGCGTGCTGCCGCTGGCGCGGTGGAGCGCCGCCCCGGCGCGCGTCGCCGTCGTCGGCCCCAACGCGCACCGCAGCGACGCGCTCATGGGCTGCTACTCGTTCGCCAACCACGTGCTGGCGCACCACCCGGAGGTGCCCAAGGGCTTCCACATCCCCACCGTGTTCGAGTCGCTGGGCGGCGCGTTCCGCACCGCCGGCCTGCCCCAGCCCGAGCTGGTGCACGCCGCGGGCTGCGACGTCGAGGGCGAGGACACGTCCGGCTTCGCGGAGGCCGTCGCCGCCGCGTCGTCGGCCGACGTGGCCGTCGTCGTCGTGGGCGACCACGCGGGCCTGTTCGGCCGCGGCACCGTGGGCGAGGGCAACGACGCCGAGTCGCTGGAGCTGCCCGGGGTGCAGCGCGGGCTCGTCGAGGCCGTGCTCGCCACCGGCACCCCCGTCGTCATGGTGGTGCTCAGCGGCCGGCCCTACGCGATCGACTGGGCGCTCGACGTGGCCGGCGACTCCGACGACCGACGCCCCGGGGCCGTGCTCCAGGCGTTCTTCCCCGGCGAGGAGGGCGGCACCGCCATCGCGGAGGCGATCGCGGGAGCGGTGAACCCGTCGGGCCGGCTGCCGGTGTCGCTGCCGCGGTCGGCCGGGGCGCAGCCGTACTCGTACCTGCACCCCGTGCTGGGTGGGCCGTCCGACGTCACGTCCACCGACTCGACGCCGCTGCGGCCGTTCGGCTTCGGCCTGTCGTACACGACCTTCGCGTACACCGACCTGGCCGTCGACGACGAGGTCGCCGCGGGCGGCACGTTCGCCGCGGACGTCCGGGTGACCAACACCGGGACGGTCGCCGGGTCGGACGTCGTGCAGCTCTACGGGCGCGACGTGGTCGGGTCGGTGACCCGGCCGGTGGCGCAGCTGCTCGCGTACCGCCGCGTCGCCCTCGAGCCAGGGGAGTCCGTCGTCGTGTCGTTCGCGGTGCCGACGACCCGGCTCGCGTTCGCCGACCGCCGTCTGGTGCGCGTCGTCGAGCCGGGCGACGTCGAGGTGTGGGTGGGGTCCCACGTGGCCGCCACGCCCGACGCCGAGGACGAGGACGTCCAGCACGCCACCGGTGGAGCCATCACCAGCGCCCGGCGCTCGGAGAAGCGCGACCTGCCCGGGACGGCGACGCCGCGCGCGACGCTCGTCGTCACCGGCGACACCTACGAGGTGACCGTCGCCGATCCGCGGGTGGTGACGTCGGTCGTGGCGTGAGCGGCGGGGCCGGGCCCGGGGGCGCCCCCTCGGGCTCGGCCCGTGCCTGCCCGTCAGACGGCGCTGCGCTCGTCGAGGGCGGCGAGCTCCGGCTCGGTGAGCCGGAGGCTCATCACCTCGGCGTTGGCCGCCGCCTGGCGCGGGCTGGTCGCCACCGGGATGCACACCACCGTGTCGCCGTAGCGGGTGATCTCGCCCGCCTCAGCCGGGCCTTCTTCCGGTCGGCGACGCGGTACGCGGCGCTGGCGCACATGCGGGAGAAGTACCTCGACAAGCCGGCCGACCTCGAGCGCCTGGTGCTGGCCCCCGTGCGCGACCTCCTGCAGCGCGGCCTCGACGCGGGGGACCTCCGCGACGACGTCCCGCTCGACCTGCACGTCGAGGTGCTCACCGGGCTCTACGAGAAGGTCATCCGGCTCGTCGTCGACGGGCGGCTCGGCGCCGAGCGGGCCAGCGCCCTGGTGACGAGCGTGTTCCTCCGTGGGGCGGGCGCCTCCGGCGGCTGACCGCGCGCCAGAATGGGGCATGGCCCGCGTGCTGCACGTCGTCCGGTCCGCCGTCGCCCCCGTGACGCGCACCCGCGCCTTCCGCGCGGTGGCTCCCGTTTTGCTGCCGCCCGTGGAGCGCGTGCTGGCCCGGCTCACGCGCGGGCGGTTCCAGCTCTCCGCGGTGCTGGTGCCATCGCTGGTGCTGCACACCACCGGCGCGCGGTCGGGCGAGCCGCGCGACACGTTCCTCATGTACACGCCCGTGGGCACCGGCCGCCTCGTCGTCGCGGGCACGTCGTTCGCGCGCGGCCGCCACCCCGCATGGACGTACAACCTGCTCGCGCACCCGGACGCGGCGGTGAGCATCCGCGGGCGGCGCTACCCCGTGCGGGCCGCGCTCGTCGACGACGACGCCGAGCGGGACGCGCTGTGGGCGCGCATCGAGGCGCAGTGGCCCGGGTACCGCGCCTACGAGCGGGAGTCCGGCCGGGTCGTGCGCCTGTTCGTGCTGGAGAGGCCGTAGGTTCGTCGCAGCCCGACGCCCGCCCGAGAGGACCCCATGCCCAGCGACGCCCCCGCCCGCACGATCCGGGTGACGCCCCGGTACCTGGAACGCGACGGCCGGCCGTGGTTCCCCGTGACCGGCGAGGTGCACTACTCCCGCATCCCGCGCGAGCGCTGGTCGGAGGTGCTGGGGCACGCGCGCGCCGGCGGCCTCGACTCCGTGGCGACGTACGTCTTCTGGCAGGCGCACGAGCCCGCGCCGGGCGACTTCCGCTGGGACGGCGACCTCGACCTGCGGGCCTTCGTCGAGACGGCCGGGCGGCACGGGCTCGACGTCGTCGTGCGGCTCGGACCGTGGGCGCACGGCGAGGCGCGGTACGGCGGCTTCCCCGACTGGCTCGTGGAGCGTGGGCTGCGGACGCGGACGAACGACCCCGAGTACCTCCGGCTGGTGCGCGCGTTCTACGCGCAGACGATCGCGCAGCTTTCCGGTCTCGCGCACGCCGAGGGCGGCCCCGTCGTGGGTGCGCAGCTGGACAACGAGCTGTACGACCAGCCCGACCACCTGGCGACCCTGCGGGACCTCGCCGAGGAGCTGGGCCTGCGGGTGCCGGTCTGGACCGCGACAGGCTGGGGCGGCGCCCAGGTGCCGCCCACGCTCCTGCCGGTGTACAGCGCGTACGCCGACGGGTTCTGGGAGGACTCCGACACCGAGTGGCCGGCGTTCTCGCCCGTGCACTTCCGGTACAGCACCGTGCGCGACGACCTCGGCGTCGGCGCGGACCTGCGCGAGGCGCTGGACGGCATCACGCTCGACGACGGGGCCGGGCCGGGCGCCGCGGACGACGACCACCCGTACGTGACGTGCGAGCTCGGCGGAGGGATGCACGTCGCCTACCACCGGCGACCGCTCGTCACGCCCGACGACGTGGCCGCGCTCGCGCTGGCGAAGATCGGCAGCGGCTCGGTCTGGCAGGGGTACTACATGTACGCGGGCGGCACCCAGCGCGTCGGCCCGCACGGCACCGAGCAGGAGTCGCACGCCACCGGGTACCCCAACGACGTGCCCACCCGTACCTACGACTTCGGCGCCCCCGTCGGCGAGCACGGCCAGGTGCGGCGCCACCACCACCTGCTGCGCCGCCAGCACCTGTGGCTCCGGGCCGACGGGGCGGCGCTCGCGGCCATGACGACGACCGTGGGTGGCGGCAGCGACGACCCCGCCGAGCTGCGCTGGTCGGTGCGGTCGGACGGCCGGCGCGGGTACGTCTTCGTCACCACCTACCAGCCCGCCCGCAGCCCGCTGCCGCCGCAGCCCGGCGTCCGGGTCGCCGTCGAGCTCGACGACGCGACCGTCGCCGTGCCCACCCGTCCGGTGGACCTGCCCGCGGGCGTCTCCGTCGCGTGGCCGGTGCGGTACCCGCTGGGCGAGGGCCTCGTGCTGCGCAGCGCGACGGCGCAGGTGCTCACGCGGATCGACGTCGGGCCGGACGGGCGCGGCGCCGGGCGGGACCTCGTCGTCCTGGTCGCGACCGAGGGCGTGCCGGTGGAGCTGGTGGTCGAGGGGGACGGCGAGGTCTCGGCAGCCGGTCCGGTGGCGTCGCGGGGCGACGACGGCGCGACGGTCCTGGACCTGGTCGGCGGGCCGGGGCCCGACACGGTGATCTCGGTGCGCGGGCCGTCCGGCGGGGTCGACGTGCTGGTGCTCGACGAGGCGACGGCCGACCGGCTCTACCGCCTCGACGTCGGCGGCCGCGAGCGGCTGGTGCTCTCCGACACCCCGGTGCACGCGCACGACGGCGCGCTCGTCGTGCACACGGAGCACCCGACGGTGACGGTGTCCGTGCTGCCCGCCCCGGAGTCGCTCGCCGTGGCGGAGGGCACCGACGCCGAGGGGGCCGCCGTCGCGCCCGGAGCCGACGGCACGCTCTGGCGCTCGTGGACGCTGTCCGTCCCCGCCGCCGGGCGTCGCCGCGTCGCGACCGACCTGCGCCCGCACGCGCCGGCCCCGCCGGAGCCGGCCTGCGGCGGACCGATGGGCCGGCTCAGCGCCCCGACCGACTGGTCCGGCGCCGTCCGCGTGCGCCTGGACGTGCCCGCCGACGCGCTCGCCGGCGTCGACCGGGCGCTGCTGCGCGTCGCGTGGACCGGCGACGTGGGCCGCGCCGTCGTGCACCGCGCCGCCGACACCGTCGTCGTCGGCGACCACTTCTGGCACGGCCGCGACTGGGACCTCGACCTCACGCCCTGGCGCGACGACGTCGCCCGCGACGGGCTGACGCTCGAGCTGCTGCCGTGGCGCGCCGCGACCGGGGTCTGGGTGGACCCGTCGGTGCGCGACGTGCCCGACGGGATCGCCGTCGCCGCGGCCGACGTCGTGCGCGTGGCGCGGGTGGTCCTGACGCCGGGTGCCTAGGGTGGCCGCATGGCCGACGCGAACGACCCGTACGAGCTCGTGCCCGGTGCGCCCGACGTCGAGTCCTACGTGCGGCTGCGCCGCGACGCAGGGCTCAGCCCCAAGACGCCCGAGCAGGCGGGGTACGCCGTCGCGAACAGCTGGGCGTTCGTCCACGTGCGGCACCGACCGACCGGTGAGGCCGTCGCGATGGGGCGCGTGCTCGGCGACGGCGGCTGGTACTTCCACGTCGCCGACATGGCGACCCTGCCCGACCACCAGCGGCAGGGCCTGGGGCGGCGCGTGCTCGAGTGGCTGCTCGCCCAGATCGACGAGCGCGCGCCCGCGAACCCGTACGTCACGCTCATGGCGGACCCGCCCGGCCGGCCGCTGTACCGCAGCGTCGGGTTCGTCGAGTCCGCGCCGCACAGCCTGGGGATGGTCCTGGCCGACCGTCCCTGACGGGCCGGTCGGCCGCCGTCAGCGCCCGACCATGCTCATGCCGGCGTCGTTGTAGCGGTTCCCCCGCACCCCGACGCGGGCGGCGAGGGCGTCCAGGCCCGCCCGCTCGTCCGCCGACAGGGCGACGGCGGTGGCGGCCGCGTTCTCCTCGACCCGCTCGAGGCGACGGGTGCCGGGGATGGGCACGACCCACGTCTGCTGGGCGAGCAGCCACGCGAGCGCGACCTGGCCGGGCGTGGCGCCCTTCGCGTCGGCGAGCGCACGGACGTGGTCGACCAGGGCGAGGTTCGCGGCACGGTTCTCGGCGGTGAACCGGGGGATCGTGCGACGGATGTCCCCGTCCGCGAACGGCGTGCCGGGGTCGACCGTGCCCGTGAGGAACCCCTTGCCCAGCGGGCTGAACGGGACGAACCCGATGCCCAGCTCGGCGAGGGCGGGCAGCACCTCGGCCTCCGGGTCGCGGGTCCACAGGGAGTACTCGCTCTGCACGGCGGTCACGGGGTGCACTGCGTGGGCGCGCCGGATCGTCGCGGCGGACGCCTCCGAGAGTCCGAGGTGGCGCACCTTGCCCTCCGCGACCAGCTCGCCGACCGTGCCGGCGACGTCCTCGATCGGCACGTCGGGGTCCACGCGGTGCTGGTAGAACAGGTCGATCCGGTCGGTGCGCAGGCGCCGCAGGGAGGCGTCGGCGACGCGCCGGATCTGCTCGGGCCGGCTGTCCAGCCCGGCCATCCGGCCGCCGGAGATGTGCCACCCGAACTTGGTGGCGACCACGACCTGGTCGCGCACGGGCTCCAGGGCCTCACCGACGAGCTCCTCGTTGACGTACGGGCCGTACACCTCGGCGGTGTCGACGAAGGTGACGCCGCGGTCGACGGCGCCGCGCAGGACGCCGATCATGTCGTCGCGGCTGCCGGGGTTGGGGCCGTAGCTCTGGGACATGCCCATGGCGCCGAGGCCGATCGCGGAGACCTGCAGTCCCTGGCCGAGGGAGCGGGTGTGCATGGCGGTTCCTTCCGGTGAGTGGGCGGACGAACGGGTCAGGCCTCGGGGATCTCCTGCCCGAACGCCTCGAGCGTGACGTCGGCGGGCTCGGGGCCGCCGCGCAGGCCGGTGTCGAGGGCGTCGATCGCGGCGAGCTCGTCGGCCGACAGCTCGAACCCCGTGACGTCGAGGTTCTCCGCGATGCGGCTCGGCGTGACGGACTTGGGGATCGCCGACCGGCCCTGCTGCAGGTGCCAGCGCAGCATCACCTGGGCGGGCGTCGCGCCGTGCGTCTCGGCCAGGCGCACGATCGTCGGGTCCTCCAGGGTGCTGCGCCGGTCCTCGCCGCCCCAGCCCGGGTAGAACGTGATGCCCCCGATGGGCGACCACGCCTGGGTGAGGATGCCGTGCTGCGCGTCGGCCGCGAGGACGTCGGGCTGGCGGAAGTACGGGTGCACCTCGACCTGGTTGACGGCGGGCACGACGGACGTCTCCGCGAGGAGGCGGTCCAGGTGGTCGGGCATGAAGTTGCTGACGCCGATCGCGCGGACCTTGCCGTCGGCCAGGAGCTGCTCGAGAGCCTGGTAGGCCCCGACCGTGAGGTCGAACCGCGTCGGCAGGGGCTGGTGCAGGATCAGCAGGTCGATCGTGTCGACGCCGAGCTTGCCGGCGGACTTGTCGAACGCGCGCAGCGTGGCGTCGTGCCCGTAGTCGTTGATCCAGACCTTCGTCTCGAGGAAGACGTCGTCGCGCGCGACCCCGGAGCGGCGGACGGCCTCGCCGACCTCGCGCTCGTTGCCGTACGCGGCGGCGGTGTCGATGTGCCGGTAGCCGACGCGCAGCGCCTCGGCGGTCGCCGCGACGGTCTCGTCCGGCGGGGTCTGGAAGACGCCGTACCCGAGGGCGGGCATCGCGACGCCGTTGTTCAGGCTCAGGGTGGGGATGGTGGTCATGCCGTCCACGCTAGGAACGGACGGACGGCCGCGGGAGGCCCTGCTGGTACCCCGCTCGTCGGTACCCCGGTCGCCGTCCGGGCCGCTGGCCCGGCGGGAATCCCGGATCCTGCCTAGGGTCCGAGGCATGGCATCCGCAGGAGCCCCCACCGTCTGTGTCGTGGCCCCCGAACCTCTGCTCACGATCGAGATCGAGACCGACCGCGTCCGGGACGCGCCGGAGATCCACGTGCACCCCGGCGGCCAGGGGCTCTGGGTCGCGACGATGGCCGGGTCCCTCGGGGCGGAGGTCGTCGTGTGCGGACCGTTCGGGGGCGAGACGGGCGAGATCACCGCCCACCTGGCGCGCAGCCGCGGCCTCGAGCTGCGGGCCACCGCCCAGGGTGGAGGCGGGACCCTGCTGCGCGACCGACGCAACGGCGGCGACCCCGACCTCGTCGCGATGCCGTCGACGAGGCTCGACCGGCACGCGCTGGACGACCTCTACGGCACGGCCCTCGTGGCGGCCCTCGCTGCCGACGTGTGCGTGCTGACCGGTGTCCAGCACGACATCGGGCTGCCGGGGGACTACCTCGCCCGCCTCGCCCGGGACGTCGCCGCGTCCGGGACGCCGGTCGTCGCGGACCTGAACGGCGAGCTCGCCACCGCCGTGGGCAAGGAGGCGATCGCGGTGCTCAAGATGAGCGACGAGGAGATGGTCGACTCCGACCTCGCCGCCGACGACTCGGTGGAGGCCCTCCGCCGCGCGGCGGAGGGCTGGATCGACGCGGGCCTGGGTGCCCTCGTCGTCTCCCGGGCGCACGAGCCGGCGCTCGTCGTGACGGGGGAGGGCACGTCGACCGTCGCGACGCCGTCCGTGTCGACCGTCGACCATCGTGGCGCCGGCGACTCGATGACGGCCGGCATCGCGGTGGGGGTCGCGCGCGGGCTGCCGGTCGCCGACGCCGTGCGGCTCGGTGCCGCGGCCGGCGCCCTCAACGTGGCGCGGCACGGCCTGGGCACCGGCCGGCGCGACGAGATCGAGAGCTTCGCCACGAGGGTGACGGTCGCAGCCCTGGGCTGAGGCACCCGGCCTCGCGCGCGGCGGCGGGCGGGGCGCGGGCGGCCGGGACGGACCGACGGATCGGCAGACGGGAGCAGACGATGCTGGCGCTGGTGACGAACGACGACGGGATCGACTCCCCGGGCCTCGGGGTGCTCGCCCGGTGTGCCGTCGAGCGAGGGCTCGACGTGATCGTCGCCGCCCCGCGGGAGGAGTCGTCCGGCGCCTCGGCGGCCCTGCACGGAGCCGAGCAGGACGGTCGCCTCGTCGTGGAACCGCACCAGGCCCCCGGGCTCCCCGACGGGGTGACGTCGCTGGCCGTGGCGGCCGACCCCGCGCTCATCGCCTTCGTCGCCGCGTACGGCGCGTTCGGCCCCGTCCCCGACGTCGTGCTCTCCGGGGTCAACCGCGGGCCCAACATCGGCAACGCCGTCCTGCACTCGGGCACCGTGGGCGCGGCCCTGTCCGCGACGTCGCTCGGCATGCGGTCGCTCGCGGTCTCGCTGGACGCCGAGCAGCCGCGGCACTGGGACACGGCGGAGCGGGTGGTCGACCACGTGCTCGGCTGGGTGCTCGGAACCCTGCCCGGCCGCCGGACGCTCAACCTCAACGTGCCGGACGTGCCGCCCGACGAGCTGCGCGGGCTGCGGCAGGCGCCGCTCGCCACGTTCGGGGCGGCGCACGCCCGGGTGGCGCAGGGGGAGGACGACACCGCGCTCGTGGTGCGGTACGAGGGCACGGAGCGGTCCACGGAGCCGGAGTCCGACGCGGGCCTGCTCGCGCAGGGGTGGGCGACGGCGTCGCTGCTGCTCGCGCCGTACGCGGACGCGTCGGTGGAGCTGCCGGGGTTCGAGGGCGGGTTCCCAGCAGCGTGACCGTCCGGGCGGCGGGCTCGGGCGTGCCAGGTCATGCCAGTACCTCCCGGCCCCGAGGGCTTCGACGTACGGTCGAGGGCATGGACCTGAAGGCGGAGACGCGCGAGTTCCTGGCCACCCGCCGGGCGCGGATCACCCCCGACAAGGCCGGCCTGCCCGCGTACGGCGGCAACCGGCGCGTGCCGGGGCTGCGGCGCGAGGAGGTGGCGATGCTCGCGGGCGTGAGCGTCGACTACTACACGCGGCTGGAGCGCGGGAATCTCGGCGGCGTCTCGGAGGAGGTGCTCGAGGCGCTCGCGGAGGCGCTGCAGCTCGACGAGGCCGAGCGGCTGCACCTGTTCGACCTCGCACGGGCCGCGAACGCGTCCGGCGCGGCCCGGTCGCGGGCGCGCCGCACCCCGCCCGGAACGGTGCGCCCCGCGGTGCAGCGGATCCTCGACGCGATGGGCGACGCCCCCGCCGTCGTCCGCAACGGCCGCCTCGACGTGCTCGGCACGAACCTCCTGGGCCGCGCCCTGTACGCGCCGCTGTACGACTCGCCGGAGCAGGTGGCGGGCAAGCCGGTCAACAGCGCCCGCTTCCACTTCCTCGACCCCGACCGCGCCGCGGCGTTCTTCGGCGACCAGTCGCCGCGGGTGGCGCACGACGCCGTCGCCATCCTGCGCGCGGAGGCAGGACGGGACCCGTACGACAAGGCGCTCACCGCCCTGGTGGGCGAGCTGTCCACCCGCAGCGAGGACTTCCGCCGGCTCTGGGCGTCGCACGACGTGCGGCTGCACCGGACGGGGACGAAGGAGTTCCACCACCCCGCGGTCGGGCGGCTCGAGCTCGACTACGAGGCGCTCGTGCTGCCCGCCGACCCGGGGCTGCAGATGAACGTCTACACCGCGCAGCCCGGCTCGCCGTCCGCGGACGGGCTCACGCTGCTCGCGTCGTGGGCGGCGACCATGCTCGCAGCGCCCGCCTCGGGCGCCTCCACCCGCGAAGGAGCCACCGACCGATGAAGAAGCTTCCCCGCCCCGCGACCACGAAGAACCCGCCGGAGCAGTTCACCGGCGACGTGTGGCTCGACCCGATCGCCACGCCGCAGGAGGGCGACCAGCGGATGGTGGTGGCGCTCGTGCGATTCGCGCCCGCGGCGCGCACGGCCTGGCACTCGCACGCCCGCGGGCAGACGCTGCACGTCGTGTCGGGCGTGGCGCTGGTCGGCACGCGCGACGGCGTCGTCGCCGAGGTCCGGCCCGGCGAGACGGTCTACTGCCCGCCGGGGGAGGAGCACTGGCACGGGGCGTCGCCGGACGACTTCATGGAGCACCTGGCGATGCTGGAGAACGCCGACGAGCCCGGGGCGACCACCACGTGGCTCGAGCACGTCACGGACGAGGAGTACGCCCGCGCGCCGTGGCTCGACGTCTGAGGGCGGGAAGCCGGGCGCGGCGCAGCGCGGCCGCGGTGGCCACCACGGTCGTGACGGCTACCGCCAGGCTCACGACCAGCGTCGGGACCACCGGGGCGGCGCCGAACGGCAGCCGGTAGACGGGCCATCGCGGCCCGAGGAACACGAGCAGCGTCAGGGCGTCGAGCACGACCGCCGTCGCGACGACGACGAGAGCGGCGCACGCGACGGCGGCGACCGCCCACCCCCACCTCGCCCGCGACGGGCCGGGCGGGGCGTCGAGCAGTGCCTCGTCGAGCGGTGTCCCGCCGAGGGGCGGATCGTCGAGGGGCGGATCGTCGAGGGGCGGATCGTCGCCCCGCGGCGCGGTCGACTCTGTGGTTGTCACCGGCTCCCCCTGCCGTACCGCGGACGGTCGCGCCGCCCTGTGCGCGGCGCGCGTCAGCCCGACACGAACATCGCGGGGACGGCCCGCAACGGCGGACCGCCCCCGCGACGTCCTCGGACGACCGAGGTCAGTCGTTGGCCTGCTTGGCCTTGTCGGCGAGGGTGTCGACGTGCTTGTCGACCGAGTCGGGTGCGACGGACTTGATGGTGTCCGCGACCTGGTCGATGCGCTCGTCGGTCAGTGCTTCCTTCGCCTTGTCGACCAGCCCGCTGAGCAGGCCGTCGTTCTCCGGCTTCTCGGTCATGTCCGTCCCCCCTGGGCGTGGCCGTGTGACGTGTCGCACACGGCTCCTCAGAATAAGAACACTGTCTCAATCGGGGTGCAACCGCGGACGGACGACCGTCACCGGGCGGGCTCGCCCTCCTCGTCGGGGGCGTCGTCGTGCTCGTGCCCCGGGTCGGACGGCGCGCCCGTCGCGTCGTCGGACTCCACGACGCGCGACGACTCGCCCTCCTCGCCCACCGGCGGGATGCCGCGCTCGTCCGGCGCGTAGAAGCGGCCGCTGTAGCGCGGGTGCAGGAAGTTCTCGGTGGTGAGGATCTTGTCGACCTCCTCGGCGGTGAGCAGGCCGCGGGCGACGACGACGTCGCGCACCGACGCCCCGGTCAGGGCGGCCTCCTTGCCCACGAGGTCGCCGTTGTGGTGGCCGATCACCTCGTTGAGGTAGGTGACGATGCCGATGGAACCGAGCACGTGCTGCCGCATGACCTCGGCGTTGGCGGTGATCCCGACGACGCACTTGGTGCGCAGCGCGTCGCACGCGTTGGTGAGCAGCCGGATCGACTCGAACATCGACTCCGCCAGCACCGGCTCCATGACGTTGAGCTGGAGCTGCCCGGCCTCGGCGGCGTGCGTGATGGTGACGTCGTTGCCCATGACCTTGAAGCACACCTGGTTGACCACCTCGGGGATCACCGGGTTCACCTTGGCGGGCATGATCGACGAGCCGGCCTGCAGCTCGGGCAGGTTGATCTCGTTGAGGCCAGCGCGCGGCCCCGAGGACAGCAGGCGCAGGTCGTTGCAGATCTTCGACAGCTTGGCCGCGAGCCGCTTCACCGCGGAGTGCACGGCCAGGTAGGCGCCGTTGTCGTAGGTGGCCTCGACGAGGTTCTCCGCCGGCACGGTGCCGAGCCCGCTGACCTCCGCGAGCCGGCGGGCCGCGACCTTCGGGTACCCGGGCGGGGTGTTGAGGCCGGTGCCGATCGCCGTCGCGCCCAGGTTGACCTCGAGCAGCAGGTCGGCCGCGTTCCGCAGGCGCTTGACCTCCTCCGCGACGTTGACGGAGAAGCCCGCGAACTCCTGCCCGAGGCTCATGGGCACCGCGTCCTGCAGCTGCGTGCGGCCCATCTTCGTCAGGTCCGCGAACTCCGACGCCTTCTCGTCCAGTGCCCGTGACAGGCGGCGCACGGCGACGACCAGCGCGTCGACGAGGGCGTGCACGGCCAGGCGGAAGCCCGTGGGGTAGGCGTCGTTGGTCGACTGGGACTTGTTGACGTGGTCGTTCGGGTTGATGACGTCGTAACGGCCCTTGGGGAAGCCGGAGAGCTCGAGCGCGAGGTTGGCGATCACCTCGTTGGTGTTCATGTTGACGCTGGTGCCCGCGCCGCCCTGGAACACGTCGATGGGGAACTGGTCGAGGCAGCGCCCCTTGACCAGCACCTCGTCGCACGCGCCGATGATGGCGTCCGCGACGTCCCGCTGGATGGCGCGCAGCTCCCGGTTCGCGAGCGCCGCCGCCTTCTTCACCATCACCATGCCGCGGATCATCTCCGGCACGTCGTTGATGGTCGTCCCGGAGATGGGGAAGTTCTCGATCGCCCGGACGGTGTGGATCCCGTAGTACGCCTGCGCAGGGACCTCCTTCGGTCCGAGCAGGTCTTCCTCGACGCGCACGTCAGCCGTGGGTTCAGCCATGAGGCAGACGGTAGCAACGGCGGCACTCGCACGGCTCGCCAGCGCGATCCGGCCCGCGCACAGTGGAGGTGAACCGGACCAGCACGGGAGGCACCATGACCCACCAGATCGGCTACCTCGTCGGCAGCCTCGCCACAGGATCCATCAACCGCACGCTGTCGAAGGCGCTCATCCGGCTGGCGCCCCTGGACCTCGAGTTCACCGAGATCCCCATCGGGAACCTGCCGCTCTACAGCTGGGACTACGACGCCGACTACCCGCCGGAGGGGCGCAGCTTCAAGCAGGCGATCGAGGCGTCCGACGGGCTGCTGATCGTCTCCCCGGAGTACAACCGGTCGATCCCCGGCGCCCTGAAGAACGCGATCGACTGGGGCTCGCGGCCCTGGGGGCAGAACTCCTTCGCCCGCAAGCCCGTCGGCATCATCGGGGCGTCGCCGGGGGGCATCGGCACCGCCGTCATGCAGTCGTCCATGCGCGCCGTGCTGAGCTTCCTCGACGCGCCGCAGCTGAACGCCCCCGAGGCGTACATCACCTACGTCGCCGACGACTTCGGCCCCGACGGCGAGGTGACCGACGAGAGCACGGCCGGCTTCCTGCGGCACTACATGGACGAGTACTGCGCGTTCGTGCAGCGCGTCCTCGCCGTCACCGCGCCCGGGCACATCGGCGACAGCGACCCGGCGTCGGCCAAGTAGGCGTCGGACGAGCTCGCCGGGCGCGGGGCTGAGCGTGAGAGGCTGACGTCGTGCGCGTGGACGTGTGGCTGTGGGCGGTGCGGCTCTTCAAGAGCCGGTCGTCGTCGGCCGCCCTGCTCCGGTCGGGGCGGGTGCGGGTGAACGGCACGGTGGCCAAGCCCTCGACGTCCGTCACGGTGGGCGACACGGTCACGTGGCGCGACCCGCTGCGCGACCGCAAGGTCGTCGTCGTCGAGCTGCTGCCCAAGCGCGTGGGCGCGCCGCTGGCGGTCAAGGCGTACCGCGACGAGAGCCCGCCCATGCCCACCCGCCAGGAGCGGGAGGCCGTCGGCGTCCGCGACCGTGGCGCCGGCCGCCCCACCAAGCGCGAGCGGCGCGAGATCGACCGGCTGCGCGGCGGCCGCCGCTGACCCGCGACCTGTCAGGACCACGTGCACCTCTTCATGCTCGTGGCCCTGACAACTCGGGGGCGGGGGGCCGGTAGCGTGCGGGACATGACCAGCACCACCGACCGCATCGCCGCGCTCCTGCGCGAGCACCCCGTCTGGGACGGGCACAACGACCTGCCGTGGGAGGCGCGCGACCAGGTCGCGTACGACTGGGCGCGGCTGGACGTCGAGGCCGGTACCGACGGCCGCACGCACACCGACGTGCCGCGGCTGCGCGCCGGGGGCGTGGGCGCGCAGTTCTGGTCGGTGTACGTGCCGTCCAACCTGCCCGGCAGCGCCGCCGTCACGGCGACGCTGGAGCAGGTCGACGCCGTGCGCCGCATGGTGGCGCGGTGGCCGGAGCACTTCCGCCTCGCGACGAGCGCCGACGACGTGGTGGCCGCCTGGGCGGAGGGCCGCATCGCGTCGCTCATGGGCGCGGAGGGCGGGCAGTCGATCGACTCGTCGATGGGCGCGCTGCGCATGCTGTACGAGCTGGGCGTGCGCTACATGACGCTCACGCACAACCACCACAACCCGTGGGCGGAGTCCGCGACGGACGAGCGGCCCGCGGACGGGCGCTTCGACCAGGGTGGTCTGACGCCGTTCGGGCGCGAGGTGGTGCGCGAGATGAACCGCCTCGGCATGCTCGTCGACCTCTCGCACGTCTCGGCGGGCACGATGCGCGCCGCCCTCGACGTCTCCGAGGCGCCGGTGATCTTCTCGCACAGCTCCGCGCGCGCCGTCTGCGACGTGCCGCGCAACGTGCCCGACGACGTCCTCGCGCGCCTCGCCGACAACGGCGGCGTGTGCATGGTGACGTTCGTGCCGAGCTTCGTCACCCCGGCCGTCGGCGAGTGGCGGGCGCAGGCCGGGGAGGCCGCGCGCGCCGCCGGGATCGCGCCGAACGACTACGCCGAGTTCGACCGGTTCTCCACCGCCTGGGCCGAGACGCACCCCAAGCCGCCGACGACGCTGGCCGACGTCGTCGCGCACGTCGAGCACGTCCGCGAGGTCGCGGGGCCGGCGCACGTCGGCCTCGGCGGGGACTACGACGGCGCGGGCGGGTTCGCCGACGAGCTGCGCGACGTCTCCGGCTACCCGGCCCTGCTGGCGGCGCTCGCCGACCGCGGCTGGTCGGACGCCGACCTGGCGGCCCTCGCGAGCGGCAACGTGCTGCGCGCGCTGCGCGGCGCGGAGGACGTCGCGGCTCGGCTGCGGACCGAGCGGGAGCCCAGCGTCGCGCGCCTCGCGGACCTCGACGGCGGCTCCTGACGGTTGCCCGCGACGGCTGCCCGGCCGAGGGTGCGCCGGCGGGCTAGCGTGAGCCCATGACCGGCACGCCCGTGCGGGTGTTCCTCGTCGACGACCACGAGGTGGTGCGCCGCGGCGTCGCCGACCTGCTCGGCATGGAGCCCGACCTCGAGGTCGTCGGCACCGCCGGGACGGCGGCGGAGGCCCTCGCGCGCGTCCCCGCCCTGCGGCCGGACGTCGTCGTCCTCGACGTCCGGCTGCCCGACGGCGACGGCGTCACCGTCTGCCGGGAGCTGCGCTCGCGCACCGACGTGGCGGTCCTCATGCTCACGTCGTTCGACGACGACCAGTCGCTGTTCGACGCGATCCTCGCCGGCGCGTCCGGGTACGTGCTCAAGCAGGTGCGCGGCACCGACCTGGTCGCGGGCATCCGGACGGTGGCGGCGGGCGGCTCCATGCTGGACCCCCGCGCCACGGGCCGCGTGATGGCGCGCCTGCGCGGGAAGACGGAGGCCGACGACCCGCTGGGCGACCTCACCCCTCAGGAGCGGCGCATCCTCGTGCTCGTGGGCGAGGGCCTGACGAACCGGCAGATCGGCGCCGAGCTGTTCGTGGCGGAGAAGACCGTGAAGAACTACGTGTCGAGCCTGCTGGCGAAGCTCGGCCTCGAGCGCCGGGTGCAGGCGGCGGTCCTCGTGGCGCGGCTCGATCAGCTCCGCCGGCCCGACGACCCCCAGGGGCCGGCGGCCCCCTGAGCCCCCGGGGCGCCCGGCTGCCCCGCGAGGGGTACCCGCCAGCGCAGGGCGGTGCCTCCCGCCCGGCCCGTCCGGACGTCGAACGAGCCGCCCAGCTCGTCCGCCCGGCGGGCGAGGTTCGCGAGGCCGCTGCGCGGCGCGTCCAGGGGGGTGCCGATGCCGTCGTCGACCACGGTCAGCACGAGGTCCCCGTCGGCGCGGAGACCGACCCGCACCCGTGTGGCGCGCGCGTGCCGGGCCGCGTTCGACAGGCTCTCCCGCAGCACGGCCACCAGGTGCGCCGCGACCGTGGACGGCACCTGGGCGTCGATCGGTCCCTCGAACCGGACGGTCGGGGCGAAGCCGAGCGCGTGGGTCGCGGCGTCGGCCTCGGCCAGGAGCAGCGAGCGCGTGCCGACGCGACGCGGGAGGTCGCCGCCCGGGTCGCGCAGCCCGCGGATGGTGGTGCGGATCAGGTCGATCGTCTCGTCGATCTGGTCGATCGCCGCCCCGACGCGGCCCGACGTCTCGCGCGTCTGCTCCGGGTCCAGCGGGCCGGTGGCCGCGAGGCGACGGTCCACGGCCTGCAGGGAGAGGCCGGTCGCGTACAGGCGCTGGACGGCGAGGTCGTGCAGGTCGCGCGCGATCCGGTCGCGGTCGCGCACGCCGGCGAGCCGGGCGGCGTCCGCGCGCCGCTCGGCGAGCTCGAGCGCGACCGCTGCCTGGTTCGCGAACGCCCCCAGCGCCTCGACGACGACGGTGGGGAACGGGTCGGCGCCGCGCAGCCGCCCGACCACGAGCACGCCGCGCGTCTGCCGCCCGCGGCCCACGAGGGGGAAGGCGGCGACGGGGCCGAGAGTGCCGTCCGGGTGCAGGGCCACGTCGGCGCGGTCGTCGGTGGTGGCGTCGGCGGTGACGACGGGCCGGCCGTCGACGAACGCCATCGCGCTGAACGAGCGCGGCGGCCGCAGCACCTGCCCGCGCAGGCTCTCGGCCCCGATCCCGACCGCCGAGCGGACGACCAGGGTGGGAAGCTCCCGGTCCCGGTCGTCGTCCGCGGGCACGGCGATCCCGGCCGTGTCGGCCGCGGACACGCTGATCGCCTCCGACGCGACCAGGTCGAGCACGCTGTCCGGGTCCTCGCCGGACAGCAGGCGCCGCGCGATCTCGTCGTCCGCCCGCAGCCACCGCTCCCGCAGCCGGGTCTCCTCGTAGAGGCGCGCGTTCTCGACAGCGAAGCTCGCGGCGGTCGCGAACCCCTCCAGGAGCCGCTGGTCGTCCTGGGTGAACTGCCCGCCGTCGCGCTTCTCGGTGAGATAGAGGTTGCCGAAAGGCTTCCCGTGCACCTGCAGCGGGACGCCGAGGAAGCTGCGCATCGGCGGGTGGTGCGGCGGGAACCCGACCGAGCGCGGGTCCGCGGCGATGTCGGGGAGGCGGAGCGGACGGGGGTCGCGGATGAGCTCGCCGAGGATCCCGTGCCCCGTCGGGTACGGGCCGACGGCGCGGATCTCCTCCTCGGACATGCCCACGGTGAGGAAGCGGGCGATGCGCCGGTCGTCCCCGAGCACGCCGAGGGCGGCGTAGCGGGCGTCGACGACCGTGGCGGCGGCCTGCACCACGCGGTGCAGCGTCGTCTCCAGCTCGAGGCCCCGGCCCACGGTCACGACGGCGTCCAGGAGGACGTCCATGTCCCGGTCCCGGCGACCCTCCCGCGGGCTCACGTCACCACGCTAGAAGCACCTCCGGATGCCCGCGCGTTGTCCCGGTCGTCCCGATCGGGACCTTCGGCCCGAGCGCCGGGGCGTTCGGCACTGCCGTGCGTCCCGGCGCGCGTGGCCCACTGGTGCGGTCGGAGGAGGACGTCATGGCGATCAGCAGCGTGGAGGGCCCGGTCCGGGACGTCGTCGTCGGTGTCGACGGTTCGGAGGGCGGCTATCACGCGATGGCGTGGGCGGCGGGCGAGGCCGCGCGCCTGGCGGCGCGGCTCGTCGTCGTGCACGCCTACGCCCAGCCGGTCGGCCTCGGGGCGGTGACGGCGCCCCGCGGGCCGGACCTGAGGGCCGAGGCGCAGGCGCTGGTCGCGCGGTCCCGGGCCAGGTTCGAGCGCACGGCCCCGGTGCGGACGCCCGGGGCGTCGCCAGGCGACGTCGAGTTCGTCGCCGTGCGCGGCGACGCCTGCGCCGTCCTCGTGCACCACGCCCGCAGCGGCGCCGTCGTCGTGGTGGGACGCCGGGGCGTGGGCACGTTCGACAGGGTCCCCATGGGCTCGATCTCGTCCGCCGTGGCGGCGCTGGCGCCCGGCACGGTGGTCGTCGTGCCGCGGGCCGCCCGCGCCCAGGAGCCGCGCCGCGTCGTCGTCGCGGTGGATCCTCGCGACGCCTCCGACCGTGTGCTCGAGGCGGGGTTCGACGAGGCCGACCGCGCCGGCGTGCCCCTGACGGCGGCGCACGCGGCCGACGGGGGGATGTTCGCCGGTGCCACGGACGGCGACCTGGGGTGGCTGGAACGGTTGCGCGCCGAGGCGCGGGCCGACCTCGAGGCCCGGGTGGCGCGGTGGGGGGAGAAGTACCCCGCCGTCGGGTGGACGGTCGAGACACGTGGCGGCGTCGCGCCGGGCGCGCTGCTCGCCGCGCTGCGGTCGGACGACCTGGTGGTGACCGGTGGCCGCGCCGCCTCGCTGCAGGTCGGCCGCGTGCGCGGCGGGCCCGACCGGATCGTGCGCCACGCGCCGTGCGCGGTGTCGGTGGTGCACGGCTAGCTGCCGCCGCGCGCCCCTCGACTCCCCCGGCGGGCCGCGGCGGCAGGGACCGTGCGGCACGGGGGAGTGCTGGTCTCAGGCGCTCAGCGAGCGCTGCGACCAGCTGGTCCCGAGGGCGCGCAGCACGTCGTGGGGGTCGCGCCGCGTCGCGTCCGTGTAGGCGCGCAGGGACATCACCGACGCCGTGAGCATGGTGGTGATCACCTCGCGCGCGAGCCGGGGGTCGGTGCTCGCCTCGTCGAGCAGCTCCTGCACGACGCGGGACCGGATGCCGAGGTCGGGTTCGGAGCACGCCGTGAGCAGGGCGATGGTCAGCGAGCCGGCGTCCGCGCCGGCGGTGCTCTCGCCAGCACCGGTGCTGTCAGTACCCATGGCGTCCCCCTCCGCGGCCCGACGGGTTCCGGTCTACCGCACGGGGCGACGTCGCGCACCCGGACAGGCTTGCGGCGCGCCGACGGCAGGCGCAAGGATGCGCGCGATGACCCCCTCGCCCGCGCCCCGCCGCCGTGCCGCTCCGCGCCCGCTGCCCGGTCCGCTCGGCGTCGCGGTCGGTGCCTGCCTGGCCGGCGCACTGCTGCTGGCGGGCCCCGCCGCCGTCGCCGACGAAGGGCTCACGGAGGAGTCGCACAGCCGGTACGTGCTGCGGGCGAAGGACACCGAGGTGCGGGCGACGACGACCACCACCATCGGCAACGTCACGCCCGACCGCGGGCTGACCTACTACTACTTCACGACCTACGCGATCGCCGTGCCGGCCGGGGCCGAGGACGTGCGCGCGACGAGCGGCGGCGCCGCCCTGCCGGTGCGGCTCGAGGCGACCGAGGACCCGAGCACCCGGTACGCCGTGGCGACGTTCGCGCCCCTGCGCTTCGGGCAGACCCGCACCATCGAGTGGAGCTTCGTCGTCCCGGGCGAGCCGGTGCGGTCGAAGGACTACACGCGGGTGGGCGAGGGCTTCGCGACGTTCGCGGCGTCGGGGGTGGGCGACGCCGGCCGGACGACGGTCGAGGTGGTGCTGCCGTCGTCGATGACGTTCGACGCGACGTCCGACGCGTTCACCCGGGAGCGGTCCGGCAAGACCACCACCTACACGGCCACCGAGAACACGGACAAGGACGGCATCTGGGCGGTCGTCTCGGCGCGCGACCCGAAGAAGGCGGACGAGAAGGTCGTCGAGGTGGGCGGCACGACGCTCACCCTCCAGAGCTTCCCGGGCGACGAGCGGTGGGCGGGGTTCGTCGCGAAGCGGCTGCAGCATGGCCTGCCCGTGCTGGAGGACCTCGTCGGGCGGCCGTGGCCGGGCGGGTTGGACACGATCCGCGAGGACGTGTCCCCGAAGGTGCTCGGCTACGCCTGGTTCGATGCCGACAACGACGAGATCGTCATCCCCGAGGACCTCGACACCGCGACGCTGTACCACGAGCTCACCCACGCCTGGCTGAACCCGGACCGCCTCACCGGGAGGTGGCTGTCCGAGGGGATGACGGAGGTGGTGGCGCAGCGCGCGGTCGACCGGACGGGGGCGACGAGCGACCCGTGGTCGACGCCGGACCGCCACGGCGACGACGCCGTGCCGCTGTCGGCGTGGGACGCCCGCCCCGGCGAGCTGGACGAGGGCGCCGAGCAGTACGGGTACGCGGCGTCGTACACGGTGGTGCAGAAGCTGCTGGGCGGGCTCGACGACGACGCGTTCACCGCGGTGGTGTCGGCGGCGCAGTCGGGGGAGAGCGCGTACGAGCGCGCGGGGTCGCGGGACCAGAACTGGGGGCGCACGGACTGGCGACGCTTCCTCGACCTCGTGGAGGAGCGGGGCGGCGTCTCCGGAGCCCCGAAGGTGCTGCGCACCTGGGTGCTCGACGCCGAGCAGAGGGCCGCGCTGAAGCCCCGGGCCGCCGCGCGCGAGGCCTACGCGGCCCTCGACGACGCCGACGGTGCCTGGTCGCCGCCGCTCGGGCTGCGCACGGCCATGACCGACTGGGAGTTCGGCGAGGCGAAGGACGTGCGGGCGGCGCTCGACGGCGCCGCGCAGGGTGCCGGCGAGGTGCAGGCCGCGGCGGCCGCCGCGGGCGTGGAGGTGCCGGAGTCCGTGCGCGCGGCGTACGAGGGGGCGGCGGACGCCGACGGGTACGCGGAGCTCGCGACCCTGCTGCCGCGGGCCGCCGAGGTGACGACGCGCGTCGGCGAGGCCGACCGCGCGGCCGGGGCCGACCGCGACCCGGTGACGGAGCTCGGGGCCGCGGTGCTCGGCGTCGACCGGGCGGCCGAGCGGGCGCGGGACGACCTCGCCGCGGGCGACCTGGACGC
>NZ_JBHVBO010000043.1:0-23906 GCF_042668085.1 Isoptericola sp. NPDC057391
CGCCAGTGACCCTCGGCGAGGCCCGGGGGGCCCCCCCCCCCCCCCGGGGGGGCCCCCCGCGACCGCCTGACGAACCCCGCACGATCGGAAAGAGGACATGGAGATGGCAGAGCTGAACGTGGACCTCGTCGCGGCCGACCGCAAGGTCTGGTCCGGCGCGGCGCGCGAGGTCAGCGCCCCGTCCGTCGACGGCCAGGTCGGCATCCTCGCCGGCCACGCCCCGCTCCTCGCGGTGCTGCGCCAGGGCACGGTCAAGGTGTCGACGGCCCACGGGACCGCGGTCGAGGCGCACGTCACCGGCGGCTTCGTCTCCGTCGACGGCAACCTCGTGACGATCGTCGTCGACGAGGTCTCGGAGCTGTCCGGCCGCGAGCCGGCGCTGCGCTGAGGCAGGTGCCGGTGGCGTACGTCGTCTGGACCGCGGTGGCTCTCGTCGTCGCGCTCGGACTGGTGCTCGCCGCCGGCGCCTCCCGCCTGCGGACCCTCTCCCGGAGGGTCGGCTCCTTCCCCTGCCACGCCCGGCCCGCGGACGACCCGCAGGCGGCGTGGATGGTGGGGATCGCCCACTACGCCGTGGGCCGCATCGACTGGTGGCGCGGGTGGTCGCTCGCGCCCCGCCCGGCACGCGTCTGGCGACGCGACGGGCTCTCGATCACCGGCCGCGCCCCGCTCGACCAGGCCGGCCAGCCCGACCAGGTACTGGTGCGCTGCCGCTACGACGGCACCGACTTCGAGCTGCTGATGTCCTCCGGCGCCTACGCCGGGCTGGCGTCGTGGCTCGAGTCCGCGCCCCCCGGGCGCCGCGACCTGGTCCTGTAGGGTCCTGGGGCGCCCTCCGCGGCGCCCGCTCCGCAGCACCCGCCACGAACGAAGAGGGGGACCGTGCGTCTCGTCGTCGCCCGCTGCTCGGCCCGGTACACGGGCCGGCTCACCGCCCACCTGCCGCTGGCCACGCGGCTCCTCGTCGTCAAGGCGGACGGCAGCGTGCTTCTGCACTCCGACGGCGGATCGTACAAGCCGCTCAACTGGATGAGCCCGCCGTGCGCGACGGCGGTCGGCGAGCCCGACGACGAGGCCCGGGCGCGCGGCGTCACCCAGGTCTGGACGGTGCAGCACCAGAAGTCGGACGATCGCCTGGAGATCGAGCTGCACGAGGTGGAGCACGACTCCGCCCACGACCTCGGCGTCGACCCGGGCCTGGTGAAGGACGGCGTGGAGGCGCACCTGCAGGAGCTGCTGGCCGCGCAGATCCACCGCCTCGGCGCCGGGCACACGCTCGTGCGCCGCGAGTACATGACGGCGATCGGCCCCGTCGACATCCTCGCCCGCGACGCGTCCGGCGCGACCGTGGCGGTCGAGCTCAAGCGCCGCGGCGACATCGACGGCGTCGAGCAGCTGACCCGGTATCTCGAGCTCCTCAACCGCGACCCGCTGCTGGCCCCGGTGCGTGGCGTCTTCGCGGCCCAGGAGATCAAGCCGCAGGCGCGCGTGCTCGCGACGGACCGCGGGATCGAGTGCCTGGTGCTCGACTACGACGCGATGCGCGGCGTCGACGACGTCGAGTCGCGCCTCTTCTGACCCCCTGGGGGGTTTGTCAGGAAGGTTTCGCAATGCCCCGGCCCTGCGGCAGGATGGGCCCATGAGCGCTGCCACCCCCACGGTCCCCGCCTCCGAGCCCGGCACGCCGGTCGCGCTGCGCGGCCGCGTCGTGACCCCGCAGGACGACGTCGAGGACGGCGCGGTCGTCGTCCAGGACGGCCTCGTGCGCTGGGTGGGGCCCGTCGCGGCGGCGGAGCACGCCGACCCGGAGGTCGCCGCCGCGGTGGCCGCGGCGGTCGTGCCCGAGCCCGGCACGGTGCTGCTGCCCGGGCTCGTCGACCTGCACAACCACGGCGGCGGCGGGGTCGGCTTCCCCGACGCGACGACGGCCGAGGAGGCGCTGGTCGCGGTGCGGGAGCACCGCCGGCACGGCACCACGACGATGCTCGCCTCCCTCGTCACGGCCGGCCGCGAGACCCTGCTGACGCGGGCCGCCATGCTGGCCGACCTCGCCGACGCCGGCGAGATCGCGGGGATCCACGCGGAGGGGCCGTTCCTCTCGCACGAGCGGCGCGGCGCGCAGAGCCCGGACGACCTCGCCCCGGGCGACACCCACCTGGTGCGCGACCTCGTCGAGGCGTCCCGCGGCCACCTGCGCACCATGACGGTGGCCCCCGAGGTCGACGGCGTGGCCGGGCCCGACGGCGCGGCCGAGGCGCTGGTCTCCGCGGGCGTCGTCCCGTCCCTCGGGCACACCGACGCCACCACGGAGCAGGCGGAGGCGCTCGTCGCGCAGGTCGGCGCGGCCCTCGCGGCCGCCGCCGAGGCCGGCGAGGCGCCGGTGCGCGAGATGACAGCCACCCACCTGTTCAACGGCATGCGCCCCCTGCACCACCGGGCGCCCGGGCCGATCGCCGCGTGCCTGGCGGCGGCCGCGCGCGGCGAGCTCGTCGTGGAGCTGATCGCCGACGGCGTCCACCTGGCGCCGGCGACCGTGCGCACGGTCGTGGAGACGGTCGGGGCCGACCAGGTCGCCCTCGTCACGGACGCGATGGCCGCGGCCGGGATGGCGGACGGCTCCTACGAGCTGGGGCCCATGGCGGTGACCGTGCGCGACGGCGTCGCCCGCCTCACCGACCCGGCCGACCCGGACGGCGGTGCGATCGCGGGCGGCACGGCGCACCTGGTCGACGTCGTGCGCGACACCGTCGAGGCGGGAGTCCCGCTCGTCGACGCCGTGCGGTCCGCGTCGTGGGTGCCGGCGCGCGTGCTGGGCCTCACCGACGTCGGCGGCCTGGTCGTGGGGCGGCACGCCGACGTCGTGGTGGTCGACGCGGACCTGCGGGTGCGCCGCGTGCTGCGTGGCGGGGTCGAGGTCCCGACTCTCTGACCCGAGCCCTCGGTCGTCGCGCCGCCGATCGCCACCGATCGCTGCCGGGCAGAGGGGTGGACCTCACCGGTCTCCGCGGTCGCCGGCGGTGAAGGTGAGCTGCGACAGGCGGGCACCGGCGGGCAGCGTGACGCGCAGGGAGGTCGGCCCGGTGGGCAGGGCGCCGAGCTCGCCGGCCACGGGCTGCCACCGGTACCGCGCGGCACGGGTCCCGGACCCGTCGCCGTCGGGCGTGCGCGACGGCACCAGGAGCTGCGCCACCGGCCGCCACCCGGCCCCGTCGGGGACCGCGAGCACGACCCCGCCGTGCACCGACCCGGTCGTGGCGAGCTCGAGGGTCACGGCGCGCACCCCCGTCAGGTCGAGGTCGCCGTAGAAGGCGTGCCCCCGGGCACGTCCTGGCGCGACCTCGAGCACGGCCCCGGCCTCGGGCGTGCGGTCGCCGAGCACGATCCCCTCCGTGGCGGACGCGGCCACGCCGGGCAGGGCGGTCCCGGCGACGGGGCGGGGCGCCGGCGCCGCGCCGGTGACGACGAGCGGCTCGCGCAGCGCGTGGACCGCGCTGGACGGACCGGCCGCCACCACGTACTCGCCGGCCTGCACCCGCAGGGCCCCGGCGTGCACCCAGTCGTCGGGCGCCCCGGGCACCCGCGCGGCGACGTCCCACACCGCCAGCCGCGCGACGTCGAACGACAGCTCGACCTCGGCCGCCTCACCGGGGGCGAGCGCGGCGCGGGCGTGGCCGAGCAGCAGCCGGCGCGGGCCCGGGATCGGCAGGTCGCCCGGGAGCGCGTACAGCTGCACGAGCTCGTCGACCGGCCGTGCGCCCGTGTTGCGCACCGTCACCCGTGCGGTGACCGCGCCGGCGGCGGCGTGCGGCGCCCCGAGGGCGGGGTGCGCGTGGGTCGGGGCCGGGGCGGGGACCGTGGCGCGGTCGAGCACCAGACGCTCGTAGGCGACCGTGGTGTAGCTGAGCCCGTGGCCGAAAGGGAAGGCCGCGTCCTGCGCGGCGTAGCGGTAGGTGGCGCCCTGGGCCGCCTGGTCGTGGTCGAGCAGGTCGCCGGGCTGCTGCTCGGTGGCGGGCCAGCCCTGGGCGAGGCGCCCGGACGGTTCGACGTCCCCCGCGAGGACGTCCACCAGGCCGTGGCCCAGCTCCTGGCCGCCGTGGCTCGACCAGACGACGGCGTCCGCGTCGGCGGTCTCCGGGCCGAGGACGTACGGGTAGCTCGACACGACCACCAGGGCCGCGCGGTCGCACGACTCTCGCGCGGCCCGCCACAGCTCGGTGGTCGCGGTGGGAAGACGCAGGTGCGGGCGGTCCTCGGTCTCGCGGCCCGCGACGTGCGGGTCGTTGCCGGCCACGACCAGCACGACGTCGGCGGCACGGGCCGCCGTGACGGCGTCGACCAGGCCCGAGCGTACGGTGCGCCACGCGAAGCGCTCGGCGTCCTCGGCCCGGTGCGCCTCGGCGACCAGGCTCGCGGCGCCGTGCTGCACCCGTACCCACCGGCCGCTGCCCACGTGCTGCAGGGACCAGCTGCCGTCGGCGTGGTGATGGCGCCGGAACGTCTCCTGCGCCACCCAGCCGCCCACCCGGTCGGCGTCGGCGCGCAGCATCCAGCCTGCGCCGGTGAGCAGCCGTCCGCTGGCGGCCGACCGCAGCGTGAGCACGCCGTCGCCCCAGTCGGTCACCTCGAGATGGGTGGCGTCGTCCGCGTGGGGTGCCGTGGCCGTGACCGCCCCGCCGTCGGGGGAGACCGTGACGTACGCGCCGTTCGACAGAGCACGCAGCGCCACGGTGTCGGCGCCGGTCACGGCGTCCACCAGGGCGCCGGGGTAGCGCTCGGCCAGCGCGGACGCGAGCCCGACGGCGTAGGGGGGAGTGCCCGAGTACCAGTCGGTGAGCACGCGGTCGCCCAGCGGTCCGAGCACGGCGACGCGGTGCGGGGCGGCGAGGGGGAGCAGCCCGTCGTTCGCGAGGACGACGACGGAGCGGGCTGCGGTCTCGCGGGCGAGCGCCCGGTGCTCCGCCACGTCGATCGCGTCCGACCCGATGCCCGCGTAGGGGTCGGCGGCGCCGTCGAGCTCGCCGGTGCGGATGCGCAGCTCCAGCAGGCGCAGGACGGCGCGGTCGACGTCGGCGTCGGTGAGCAGGCCCCGGTCGAGGGCCTCCGTCAGCCGGCGCGTGGTGGGACCGGCGTCGGCGTCGTTGTCGGTGAAGGAGTCGACGCCGGCGAGCAGGGCCGCGGCGTGCGACGTGACGTGGTCGGGGAAGTAGCGCTCGCCGACCACGAGGTTCGTGGGGGCGCCGGCGTCCGAGACGACCGCGACCGAGGCCGGGGCCCAGCTGCGCAGCTCGTCGACGAGCTCGCGCGCGACGTGGTTGGGCCGCCCGTTCACGAGGTTGTAGGAGGGCATCACGGCGCCCGCCGCCCCCGACTCGATCGCCGCGCGAAAGGCGGGCAGCTCGAGCTCGTGCAGGGTGCGCAGCGACAGCGACGCGCTCGTCACCGCCCGGTCGGTCTCGCTGCCGTACGCGAGGAAGTGCTTGAGCGTCGGGACGGTCTTCCACACGCGCGGGTGGTCGCCGCGCAGGCCGGCCGCGTACGCCGCGCCGAGCTGTGCCGTGAGGTGCGGGTCCTCGGAGAACCCCTCTTCGGTCCGCCCCCACGCCGGGTGGCGCAGGGGGTTGACCACCGGGGCCCACACGTTGAGGCTGACCGACGCGTCGGCGGCGTGCTTCGCCCGGACCTCGGTGGCGACGGCGTCCCCCACGCGCCGCAGCAGCTCCGGGTCCCAGGTGGCCGCGAGCCCCACGGGCTGCGGGAAGACGGTCGCCGTGCCCAGCCATGCCACGCCGTGCAGCCCCTCCGTGCCCGTGCGAAAGGCTGTCAGGCCCAGCCGGTCGACGGCCGGCGCGGCCTGGTGCAGCATCGCGACCCGCTCCGTCCGGGTGAGCCGGGACAGGAGGTCGGCGGCGCGGTCGTGCGAGGGCAGGTGCGGGTCCAGGTAGGGCGCCGGGGGCACCGGGGCGCCGGAGCGGAGGTCGTCGTCGGCGTGGAGGGTCATGGGGCGTCCTCGTGTCGTCGGGTCCGTGGGGGTCGACCGGTGGGTGCCGGGCGGCGCGATCCGTGGCCGGTTTGCCAGATCGAAGCGCTTCGATGCGCGGCCGTCATGGGCGACGAGATTACGTGACTGAGGCCACCTGTCAAGAGGGCGCGGGGCGGTGGCCGGCCTGCCGGGAGGACGGTGGCCTGCGACCGGCTCGCGATCGGCGGGGGCGAGGGTGTTGCCAGACCGACGCAGGATGGATACGCTCCCACGTCGAAGCGCTTCGACTACCAGCACCCACCCGCTCCGCGGCACGTGGTCGTGCCGCGGTGTCCACGAAGGAGTGACATCGCATGAAGACGCAGTCGTCCGGGTCGAAGATCGCGGCGACCAGGCTCAACCGCCGCTCGTTCCTCGGCCTCGCGGGCCTCGGCGTGGCTGCCGTGGGGGTGCCCTCGTTGCTGACGTCCTGCAGCAGCGCCGCCCCCGCGTCCGTCACCGGGAGCGGCGGCACGGTGAGCTCCGGCGTCCTGCCGACGTACACGCCGCTCGAGTACGTCAAGCCCGACTTCCCGAGCGTGAACGGCTCGACCGCGGGCTTCTCCTCCATCCCGGAGAAGCTGGTGCAGGCCTTCGACGCGCCGCCCGGGTCGGGCGGCACCTACACGGCGATGACGCCGCTGTGGGGCACTATCCCGCCGACCCGGGGCAACCAGTACTACGACGCCGTCAACGAGGCGTCGGGCACGAACATCACGTTCCAGATCTCCGACGGCAACACCTACGGCGACAAGCTCGCCGCCGTCCTCGCCTCGAAGAAGGACGTGCCGGACTGGGTCAGCATCCCGTCCTGGAACATCCCGCCGAAGTTCGGGCAGGCGGTCGAGGCGCTCTTCGAGGACCTGACCCCGTTCCTGGCGGGCGACAAGGTCAGCAAGTACAAGAACCTCGCCAACATCCCCACCGACGCGTGGCGGGTGTGCGTGTTCAACGACAAGCTCTACGGCCTGCCGTTCCCGGGCGAGCTCATCAGCAACGCGATCTTCCACCGTGCCGACATCTTCGCCGAGCTCGGCATCACGGAGCAGCCCAGGAGCGCCCAGGAGCTGCTGGACCTCGCGAAGGAGATCAACGACCCGAAGGGCAAGCGCTGGGCCACCGACGACCTGTGGACCGGGGCCACCCTGATGTTCGCCGTCCCGCCCAAGTGGAAGGTCGGCGACGACGGCACGCTCGTGCACCGCGTCGAGACCGAGGAGTACCGCGCGGCCCTGGACTGGCAGTCGAAGCTGTTCGCCGCGGGCGTCGTCCACCCGGACGCCGTCGCGGACAAGAACGCCGACGCCAAGCAGCGCTTCGAGTCCGGGCAGACGCTCGTCGTCAGCGACGGGCTCGGCGGGTGGCACGAGTCCCTCGGACGGCAGCAGGCCGGCAACCCCGACTACGACCAGCGACCGTTCGCACCGATCGCCGGCGACGGCGGCACGCCACGGCTGTTCAAGTCCGACCCCGCGAGCATGTACTCGTTCCTCAAGAAGAGCGAGGACCCGAAGAAGATCGAGGAGCTGCTCGCGGTGGCCGACTTCCTCGCGTCGCCCTTCGGCACGCAGGAGTTCGAGCTCGTCAACAGCGGCGTGGAGGGAGTGCACTTCACCCGCGACGACGACGGCCTGCCCGTGCCCACCGAGCTCGCGGCCACCGAGCTGCAGCCCACCTACGTCTTCCTGGTGGACCCGCCGATCGTGCAGTCGCGGGTGCAGTACCCGGGCTTCGTCGAGGCGTTCTGCAACTGGATGGCCGACGCCGCGCAGTACGTCGAGGAGCCGGCGTTCTTCGGCATGCAGATCACGCCGCCGTCGCAGTACTCGGGGATCGACGAGCCGTTCGTCGACCTCGAGAAGGACATCTCGCGGGGTCGCAAGACCATGGCGGACCTGGACGAGGCCGTCGAGACGTGGAAGTCGTCGGGTGGTGAGGAGCTGCGCACCTTCTACCAGGGCATCCTGGACGAGCAGCAGTGAGCGCCGGTACAGCCCCCGCCGTGGGGCGGGACGCCGTGGCCGTCGCGGCGCCGGAGGCCACCTCGCCCTCCGACCCGGGGCGTCCGGTCCCGCCCCGTCGCAAGGTCTCCTGGCGCGTGCGCCTCAAGCGGGACCGGTCGCTCATCCTCATGACCCTGCCGGCGATCGTCCTGCTCGCCGTGTTCGCCTACGTCCCCCTGGCCGGCAACGTCGTGGCGTGGCAGGACTACTCGCCGTACGTCGGGATCCGCGACAGCCCGTTCGTGGGCTGGTGGAACTTCCAGCGGCTGTTCACCAACGAGGCCTTCTGGCACGCCGTCGGGAACACGCTGCTGATCACCGGCTTCCAGCTCGTGTTCTTCTTCCCGGTCCCCATCGTCATGGCGCTCCTGCTGAACAGCGTCATGACGCCGCGGATCCGCACCGCCATCCAGTCGATCGTCTACCTGCCCCACTTCTTCTCGTGGGTGATCGTGGTGACGGTCTTCCAGCAGATGTTCGGGGGCGCCGGGTTCGTCGCGCAGAAGCTGGCGGACCAGGGGTACACAGGCTTCGACCTCATGACCGACCCGGACACGTTCCTGGCGCTGGTGACCATGCAGGCGGTCTGGAAGGACGCCGGCTGGGGCATGATCATCTTCCTCGCGGCACTGTCCACCGTGGACCCGGCGCTCTACGAGGCGTCGGTGATGGACGGCGCGAACCGGTGGCGTCGCATGTGGCACATCACGCTGCCCGCGCTGCGCCCCACCATCATCCTGCTGCTCATCCTGCGCCTCGGTGACGCGCTCACCGTCGGCTTCGAGCAGCTCATCCTGCAGCGCGGCGCGGTCGGCGCGGACGCCGCCGAGGTCCTGGACACCTTCGTGTACTTCCAGGGCGTCGTGAACGGCGACTGGTCGTTCGCCGCCGCCGCGGGGCTGGTCAAGGGCGTGGTCGCGGTGATCCTCGTCCTGGTCGCGAACAAGATCGCGCACCTGTTCGGAGAGGCGGGGGTGTACCAGAAGGCATGAGTACCACGACGACGAGCACGACGACGAGCACGACGACGAGTGCGGCGACGAGCACGACGGCGGCGCCGCGACGGTTCCGCTCCAAGCACCGCCCCGTCTGGGACGAGGCGCCCGGCCCCGCGGGCTTCACCGTCAAGGCCCTGCTGCTCCTCGCCATCTGTGCGGCGGTCCTGTTCCCGCTGTACTCGGTGGTGCTGACCAGCCTGTCCACGCAGGACACCATCACCCGGGCGGGCGGCATGGTCACGGTGCCCGGCGAGATCACGTTCGCCGCCTACTCGCAGATCCTGTCCGGCGGCATCGTCACCCGTGCCGCGCTGGTCTCGATCGGGATCACGGTGGTCGGCACCACCATCTCCACGATGGTGTCGCTGCTGGCGGCCTACGGCCTCAGCCGCCCGGGGTCGTTCGGGCACCGTCCGCTGCTGTTCACGCTGCTGCTGACGATGTTCTTCTCGGCCGGCATGATCCCCACGTACCTGCTCGTGTCGGCGCTCGGGATGATCGACTCGTACTGGGCCCTCATCCTCCCGACGGCCGTGTCCGCGTTCAACGTGCTCATCCTGCGCGCGTTCTTCATGGGCATCGACCCGGCGATCACCGACGCGGCGCGCATCGACGGCGCCGGCGACTGGCGCGTGCTGTTCCGCATCGTGGCGCCCATGTCCAAGGCCGCGATCGCGGTCGTCGCCCTCTTCTACGGCGTCGGCTACTGGAACGCGTTCTTCAACGCGATGCTGTACATCAACGACAACGCCAAGTGGCCGCTGCAGCTGGTACTGCAGTCGTACGTGCTGCAGGGCGTCACCCTGCCGGGCTCCGGGACCGGTCAGGTGGACGTCGCGACGGGTGCCGTCACCGGGCTGCCGGTCAAGATGGCCGTCATGGTCCTCGCGATCGTCCCGATCCTGATCGTCTACCCCTTCGTCCAGCGCCACTTCACCAAGGGCGTGATCTTCGGGGCCATCAAGGGCTGAGCGTCACGCGACGCGGGGCGTGGTGCTGGCCCGCTGCGTCAGCTCGGGGGCGATCAGCCGGCTCTCCGCCGGCTGACCGCCCTCGAGCCGTGCCATGACCATGTCCACCGCCACCCCGCCGATGAGCTCGCCGGGGATGTCGATGCTCGTGAGCGGCAGGCGCTGCGAGACGGCGACGTCGCCGGGGCAGATGGCGATCACGCCGACGTCTCCGGGGACGTCGAGACCGCGCTCCGCCAGGCCGGCCAGCACGTGGGGGAGAGCCCGCTCGTTGTGCACCACCAGCCCGGTGGGCCGGTCGGACCGCGCGCCCGGCCCGTCGCCGCGGGGCCCCTCGCCGAGTGCGGCGTCCAGCGCCCGGCGCGCACCGTCCGGGGTCGGCTCGCACGGCACGACGACGGGCGTCAGCCCGTCCTCGGCGGCGGCCCCGCGAAAGCCGCGCACCACGCGCTCGGCGTACGACGTGCGCCGGTCCAGCACCTCGGGCGGGGAGCCGATCAGCGCCACGTCCCGGTGGCCGTCGTCGGCGAGCCGTCGGGCGGCGAGCCGGCCTGCCGCCTCCCAGTCGAGGTCGACGCAGCTCAGTCCCGCCGGTTCGTGCGGCAACCCGATGAGCACGGTCGGCTGCCGCAGCGTCCGCAGCACGGGAAGCCGGGTGTCGTCGGCCTCGACGTCCATGACGACGATCGCGTCGACCATCGAGCCGGCCGCCACCCGCTCGATGCCACCCGTGTCGTCCTGGGTGAGCAGCAGCACGTCGTGGTCGACATCGCGGGCCCGGGTGACCACGCCGGTGACGAACTGCATGATGACCGACACGTCGACGCCCGACCGGAGGGGCGCCATGAGGCCGATGACGTTGGTGCGGCTCGACGCGAGCGCCCGGGCCCCCGCGTGGGGCCGGTAGCCCAGCGTCGAGATCGCCTGCTCGACGCGGCGGCGCGTGGGCGCGGAGATCGATCGCTTCCCCGACAGCACGTAGGAGACGGTCGACGCCGAGACTCCCGCGGCCTTGGCGACGTCGTCGATGGTGGGCACGATCAGCTCCTCGAGGGGACAGGGGCGGCGCTCGCGGCAGGGGTGGAGGCCCGCGGGTCGAGAGACACGGTATCGCCGGCCGCGGCGCGCACCTCGACGCCGGGGCCGGTGGTGCCGTGGTGCACGACGACGTCGATCCCGCGGTCCGGCGGGGCGTGCAGGCGCGCCGAGGTGAGCGCGCCGTCCTGCCAGGCGAGGTCCATGCGGGCTCCGCCGCGGGCGCGGAGACCGGTCACCTCGCCGTCGGGCCACTGCGCGGGAAGGGCCGGGAGCAGGTCGAGGCGGGTGCGGCTGCCGTGCTTCCGGTGCGACTGCAGCAGCATCTCGGCGATGCCGGCCGTCAGGCCGAGGTTGCCGTCGATCTGGAACGGCGGGTGGGCGCTGAACAGGTTGGGGTACAGCCCGCCCCGCTGCCCGTGGCCGTCGTCGGCAGGACGCAGCGACAGCAGCACCTGCTCGTGCGCGCGGTCGGCCCGCCCGAGGCGGGCCCACAGGCACAGGCGCCAGGCCAACGACCAGCCGGTGGACTCGCGCCCTCGGAGGTCCAGGCTGCGGGCGGCCGCCGCGGCGAGCACCGGTGTGGTGGTCGGGTCGAGATCGGCCAGCGGGAAGAGCCCCACCAGGTGGGACAGGTGCCGGTGCCCGGGTTCCGCCTCCTGCCGCTCGCCGTCCCACTCGAGCAGCTCCCCGCGGGAGCCGACGGCCGGGTCGGGCAGGGCTGCCGCGACCGTCTCGAGGCGGCCGAGCCATGGCTCGGCCGCGTCGTCGAGGCCCAGCGCGGCGGCCGCCTCCCGGCACGCCCCGGCGAGCGCCCGGACGAGGGCGACGTCCATCGTGGAGCTGGTGGTGACGGCCGCGGGCGCGCCGTCCTCGGCCACGAACTCGTTCTCGGGTGACGTCGACGGGCTGGTCAGCGCGGCACCGTCGTCCGTCGTGCGGACCCAGTCGAGAAGGAACAGCCCGGCGCCGCGCAGGGCGGGCCAGGCGGCGTCCAGGGCCTCCCGGTCGCCCGTGAACCTGTGGTGCTCCAGGAGGTGCTGCGCCAGCCACGGTCCGCCCATGGCCCACGCCGACCACTTGGCCTCCCCGCGGCCGTTGCCCACGGGCGCGGCGTGCCCCCAGGCGTCCGAGTTGTGGTGCGCCACCCAGCCGTCGGCACCGTACAGCTCGCGCGCCACCGCCGCGCCGGGTCCGGCGGCGAGCCGCCGGACGTACGCCAGGAGCGGTTCGTGACACTCCGCCAGGCCGGTGGTCAGGGCCGGCCAGTAGGCCATCTGCAGGTTGATGTTGAGCGTGTACCCGCTGCTCCAGGGGCCCGGAAGCCAGGGGTTCCACAGCCCCTGCAGGGTGGCGGGCAGCCCGCCCGGTCGGGAGGACGACAGCAGCAGGTAGCGGCCGTAGTGGAAGGCGAGCGCCGCCAGCCCGGGGTCGGGCCGGCGCTCGGCGGCGGTCACGCGGTCGGCCGTCGGCAGGGCGGCCGCGTCGTCCGGGGTCGGCAGCTCCAGGTGCACGCGGCCGTAGAGCCGCCGGTGCCGCGCGGTGTGGGACCCGAGCAGGCGGGCGGCGACGCGGGCCGGTGTCTCGACGGGGTCCGCGGGCCGAGCGCCGCCGGGCGTCGCCGCGGCCCGCTGCCGCGCCAGCGAGTCCTCGGCCGGGGCGCCGCCACCGGGCGGGTGGGTGGTGGCGGTGGCGAGCAGCAGCACGTGGGTGCGGGACGCGCCGGTGCGCAGCTCGCCGTCGACCACGACCGCATCGGGGTCGGCGGCGGCCACGACGTCGACGGCGCCGAGCCGTGCGTGGTCGCGGTCGTACCGGATCTCGCCCTCGGGGTGGTGGGTGGGCGGCACGTCGACCGGCAGCTCGACGACGTGCCGCAGCACCGGGCCGGGGGCGCGGCCGAGCAGCGGGGCCCTCGCAGGCGGCAGGAGGCTCTGCACCCGGACCGTGAGGCGGACCGGGCGGTCGGACCGCACGACGTGCACCAGGGCACCGCCGTCCGCGTCGGCCCAGGTCTGCTGCTCCACGCGTCCCACGGCGGGGTCGGCCCAGACGTGCGCGGCGACGCCGATCCGCAGGTCGAGCTCGCGCCGCTCGAGGTGCCCGCTGCCGGGGTGGGTGTGGGGTCCCGGCGCGTCGACCGCCCCCTGCTCGGCGGCGACGACGGCGACGTCCACCTCGGCGAGCGGCAGGTACGCCTGCGCCCAGGGGCTCTGGGCCTCCGCGAGGAGCGCCTCGGCGGTGCGGACGTCGCCGTCGGCCACGGCCTGCCGGATCCGGGCCAGGTGCTCGGCTCCTCGCGCATGGGCGCCGCCAAGGGGGTCGCCGGGCGGGTCGGCGGGCGAGGGGCCGGACCACGCCGTGACGTCGTTGAGCCACAGGTGCTCGACGCCGGGCCGGCCGGCGCACATCGCCCCGCGGGCGCCGTTGCCCACCGGGTACGCCTCGACCCATCGGCTCGCGCTGCGGTCGGCGCGCAGGACGTGCGTCGTCGCGGGGAGATCGAGATCGTCCATGGGAGCAGCGTAGAGGGAGGTGAATCGCTTCGACATTCTCTGGGGATGGTGCGACCGGCCGTGCGCTGGACTCGCGCCAGTGGCTTGACGCTCTCGGGAACACTGTCCAATACTTGTGAGTCGAAGCGCTTCGACGAGGAGGACTCCATGCACGACCGGCCGCGGGCCGCCGCTCTCGACACGACAGCCCGGAGCAGGTGCAAGCGATGAAGTTCACGGACGGCTACTGGCAGACGCGGCCCGGCATCGATCCGCTGTACGCGGTGGAGGTCGACGACGTCCGTGTCGACGAGGCGGCCGGCACGATGACGGTCTACGCACCCACGACGGTCGTGCGCCGCCGCGGCGACACCCTCAACCGCCCGATGGTGACGGTGACGTACTCGTCGCCGGCGCCGGGCGTGGTGAAGGTGCGCGTGGAGCACTTCGCGGGTGCGGCGCGCCGCGGCCCGGAGTTCGCCGTCCGGGGCGAGCAGGGCTTCCTCCCGGTCGTGAAGGTCGACGAGACGGAGGGCGTGCTCGAGACCGGCGGTCTCGCGGTGCGGGTGCACCGCGGTGGCGCCTGGCACGTGGACTTCGAGTCGGCCGGCCGGGTGCTGACCTCGAGCCTGCCGAAGTCCGTGGGCGTGATGACGGCGTCGTCCGGTCCGGGCGCGGGCGGGGCGTGGGTGCACGAGCAGCTGACGCTCGACCCGGGCGAGCACGTCTACGGGTTGGGGGAGCGGTTCGGGCCGTTCGTCAAGAACGGGCAGTCCGTCGACGTCTGGAACGAGGACGGCGGCACGTCCTCCGAGCAGGCGTACAAGAACGTGCCGTTCTACCTGACGAGCAAGGGGTACGGCGTGTTCGTCGCCCACCCCGAGCGGGTGTCCCTGGAGGTCGCCTCCGAGGTCAACACGCGGGTCCAGTTCTCGGTGGCGGGGCAGGCGCTGGAGTACTACGTCATCGCGGGCCCCACGCCCAAGGAGGTGCTGGACCGGTACACGGCGCTCACGGGCCGCCCGGCGCAGGTGCCGTCGTGGTCGTACGGGCTGTGGCTGTCGACGTCGTTCACCACCGACTACGACGAGAAGACGGTCACGAGCTTCGTGGACGGCATGGCCGAGCGCGACCTGCCGCTCAGCGTCTTCCACTTCGACTGCTTCTGGATGCGCGAGTACCAGTGGTGCGACTTCGAGTGGGACCCGCGCGTGTTCCCCGACCCGGAGGGCATGCTGGCCCGGCTGCACGAGCGTGGCCTCCAGGTGAGCGCGTGGATCAACCCGTACATCGGCCAGCGGTCGCCGCTGTTCGCCGAGGGGGCCGCGAAGGGCTACCTGCTGCGGACCGCCGACGGCGGGGTGTGGCAGTGGGACCTGTGGCAGGCGGGCATGGGCCTGGTGGACTTCACCAACCCGGAGGCCACCGACTGGTACCTCGGGCACCTGGAGCGGCTGCTGGACCAGGGAGTGGACGCCTTCAAGACCGACTTCGGGGAGCGCATCCCGACCGAGGGCGTGGTCTGGCACGACGGCTCCGACCCGCAGAAGATGCACAACTACTACGCCGAGCTGTACAACGAGGCCGTCTTCCGTCTGCTCGAGCGGCGCAAGGGGCCCGGCGAGGCCGTGCTGTTCGCCCGGTCGGCGACCGCGGGCGGCCAGCAGTTCCCGGTGCACTGGGGTGGCGACTGCGACTCCACGTACGCGTCGATGGCGGAGTCGCTGCGCGGAGGCCTCTCGCTCGGGATGTCGGGCTTCGGCTACTGGAGCCACGACATCGGCGGGTTCGAGGGCACCCCGGACGCGGGGGTGTTCAAGAGGTGGCTCGCGTTCGGGCTGCTGTCGAGCCACTCGCGGCTGCACGGCTCGTCGTCGTACCGGGTGCCGTGGGCGTTCGACGACGAGGCGGTGGACGTCGCGCGGCGGTTCACCCACCTCAAGATGTCCCTCATGCCCTACCTCGCGGGCGCGGCCGGGCAGGCGACCGGGCAGGGCACCCCGATCATGCGGCCGATGGTCCTGGAGTTCCCCGACGACCGGGCCACCTTCGGTGTCGACATGCAGTACATGCTGGGCGGCTCGCTGCTCGTGGCCCCGGTCTTCCAGGCCGACGGCACGGTCGAGTACTACGTGCCCGAGGGCACGTGGACGCGCCTGCTCGACGGCGAGGGGGCGCCGCACGCGAAGACTGTGACCGGCCCACGCTGGGTCACCGAGACCCACGGCTTCGACTCCCTGCCGGTCCTGGTGCGTCCCGGCACCGTGCTGCCCGTCGGGGCGCGCACCGACCGGCCCGACTACGCGTGGGCCGACGGCGTGGAGCTGCGCTGCGTCGAGCTTCCCGACGGGTACGACGCCGTCACCGTCGTGCCCACGGGTGCCCCGGACGGCGCGGCCGCACGCTTCCACGTCCGCCGCGCGGGCGACGAGGTCGTCGTCACGACCGGCGACGCCCCCGGCGCCTGGACCGTCCGGGCGGGGGAGCGGACGGCGGCCGGCCACGGCCCCGGCACCGTCACCCTGTCCGTCTGAGTGGCCTTCGAGCAAGCGATTCGTCGTGTCAACCGGCCGCACGACGCGACGAATCGCTTGCTCGAAGGCGAGGCCGTCCGGGTCGGGCCGGTTCCCGTGACCTACACTGACGATCTGTGGAAGCGCTCCCACACTCCTCTGCCACCCCCACGCCCCCCAGGATCGAGGACCGAGAACCATGACCAGCACGTCCACGGCCACCGCGACCGAGCCGGTCGCCGAGGCGACCGCCGCCCGCACGTTCCCCGCCGACTTCCTGTGGGGCACCGCCACCGCGGCGTACCAGATCGAGGGCGCCGCCGCCGAGGGTGGCCGGGGGCCGTCCATCTGGGACACGTACTCCCGCACCCCCGGTCGCACCCGGGACGGCGACACCGGCGACGTCGCGTGCGACCACTACCACCGCTGGGCCGAGGACGTGGATCACCTCGACCGGCTCGGTGTCGGCGCCTACCGCCTGTCGATCTCGTGGTCGCGCGTGCAGCCCGGCGGGAGCGGCCCCCTCAACCCGGAGGGCGTCGCGTTCTACCGCGACCTGCTGGACGCCCTGCGCGAGCGCGGCATCCGGCCGTTCGTCACCCTCTACCACTGGGACCTGCCGCAGGAGCTCGAGGACGCCGGCGGCTGGGCGAACCGGGAGACGTCCGTCGCGTTCGCACAGTACGCCAGGCACATGGCCGTCGAGCTCGGCGACCGCGTCGAGGCCTGGACCACGCTCAACGAGCCCTGGTGCTCCGCCTACCTCGGGTACGGCTCCGGCGTCCACGCGCCCGGCCGCACCGAGCCCGCCGCGGCGCTCGCTGCCGTCCACCACCTCAACCTGGCGCACGGGCTGGCCGCGCAGGCGATCCGCGAGGTGCTGCCGGGCGCGCAGGTGTCGATCACGCTGAACCTGCACGCGATCCGCCCGGCGGACGCGGCGTCCGAGGGCGACGCCGACGCCGTCCGGAAGATCGACGCGCTCGCCAACCGGGCCTTCCTCGGCCCGCTGCTCGACGGCGCGTACCCCGACGACCTGCTCGCCGACACCGCGCACGTGTCCGACTGGTCGTTCGTCCGCGACGGCGACCTCGAGCAGGTCCGCCAGCCCCTCGACGTCCTCGGCGTGAACTACTACTCCACGGTGACGGTGCGGCGGTTCGACGGCGAGGGCGAGCGGTCCGAGAACGACGGCCACGGCGCGTCGAGCCACAGCCCGTGGATCGGCGTCACCGACGTCGAGTTCGCCGAGCAGCCCGGCCCGTACACGGCGATGGGGTGGAACATCGAGCCCTCCGGCCTCACCGATCTCCTGCTGCGGCTGCACCGCACCTACCCGGGCCTGCCGCTCGCGGTCACGGAGAACGGGGCCGCCTTCGACGACGAGCTCGTGGTCGACGGCGGCGAGCGCCGCGTGCACGACGACCGGCGCGTCGCGTACCTGCACGACCACGTCGAGGCCGTGGGCGCCGCGCGCGACGCCGGGGCGGACGTGCGCGGCTACTTCGCCTGGTCGCTCATGGACAACTTCGAGTGGGGCTACGGCTACTCCAAGCGCTTCGGCATCCTCCACGTCGACTACCCGACGGGCGAGCGCACCTGGAAGGACTCCGCCCACTGGTACCGCCGGCTCGCCACCACCGGTCAGGTGCCGCCGGTCACCGCCGTCGCCCCCTGACGCCGACCCCGCTCCGCGTGTTCGGCACTACGGTGCGGGCATGACCGCTGCGCAGCCCGCCCCTCCGCCCACCACGACGCCGGACGAGGCGGCCCGGTTCGCCGACGCGCTGCGTGCCCGGTGCCGCGAGCGCCGGGTGCCGGCCCTGTCGGCCGCGGTGGGGCGCGCGGGCGAGGTGGTGTGGACCGGCACCGCCGGCTGGGCGCCGTCCGGCCCCCGGACGGCGTTCCGGATCGGGTCGATCACCAAGCCCATGACGGCCGTGGCCGTGCTGCGGCTGGCGGCCGCGGGGCGGCTCCGGCTGGACGACCCGGTGGGGCGGCACGTCGCGGACGCCCCGGCTCCCGATGCCACGGTGGCCCACCTGCTCACGCACACCGCCGGCCTGCCCGCCGAGCCGCCGGGGCCGTGGTGGGAGCGGCACGGCGCGGGCTCGTGGGACGAGCTCGTCGCGTCGGGGGTCGAGCCTCTGTGGGAGCCGGGTGAACGGCACCACTACTCCAACCTGGGCTACGCGGTGCTGGGCCGGCTGCTCGAGGAGGCGCACGGCCGGTCGTGGGACGCCGTCCTCCAGGTCGAGGTCTGGACGCCGCTCGGCATGACGGCGACCGGGCGGACGCCGTCGGGCGAGGCCGCTGCCGGGTACGCCGTGCACCCGGACGCGGACGCGGTCCTCGCGGAACCCGTGGCCGCCTACGGCGCGATGGGGCCGGCGGGGGAGGTGTGGTCGACGCCGACGGACCTGGTGCGGTTCGGGTCGTGGCTGGTCGGCGCGGGCGGCGACGACGGCGACGGGGTGCTCCCGCTCGCGTGGCGGCGCCGGATGGCGGCACCGCGGGCGGTGGTCGACGACGGCACGCCGTTCACGGCCGCGTGGGGCCTCGGCGTGTCCGTGCACCACGGGCCGGGCGAGGGTGGCCGTCCGGGTCGTCGCACCGTGGGCCACGGCGGCTCCGTGCCCGGCTTCACCGCGACGCTGCGGGCGGACCCCGCGACGGGCGACGTCGTCGCGGTCTGCGGCAGCTCGACCGCGGGGTTCGGCGACGCCGCGTTCCTGCTCGACCTGCTGGGCGGGCCGGGCGCCGCCTCCGCCTCCGCCTCTGCCGGCGCCGCCATCGCCGCCGACCCCGACGCCCTCACGCTGGCCGGGACCTGGTACTGGGGCCCCGTGCCGCACACCCTGACGCCGCGACCGGACGGCCTGCTGGCGCTGGGCGCGTCCGGCGGCGTGGACACGCGGGCCACGGTGTTCTCCCGCGCGGGCGACGGGAGCTGGGTGGGTGTCGAGGGCGGCTACTGGCTGGGCGAGCGGCTGCGGGTGGTCGGACGCGGCACGGCGGCGGAGGCGCTCGACGTCGGCACGTTCCACTTTACCCGCGCGCCGTACGACCCCGCGACGGCGGTGCCGGGCGGCGTCGACCCCGCGGGCTGGCGCGCCGTGCCCGGGCTCACCCCCGCCGACGACGACGCCGTCGGCTGACGGACGCTCCGGGGTGTGCGACACACCACCGCGCGCGACACGCCGATGACTCCGACGACTTTTTCGCCAGTCCTGCGCCGGGAATGTCCGATCTGTCGGGCCGCTTCCGGAGGCGAGGCCGGGTGCCGACCGGGTCCGGGCGCGGGCGCGCGACGACCCGTCGTCGCGCACATGCTGTGGATGCCCGTCGCCCCCCGCCTGTGGACATCCGCACGGGATCCGCACGGTGCTGCGGAAGGGCGCCCCGAGGCGGTGTTGACGGACCGTCACCCACCCTGTGGACGAGGAGTGTCGGACCCTCGTGGGACGCTGTTCGTGAGCGGATGAGGCGAGGGGTGTTCGACGAATGACAGCGGTGTCAACCACAAGATGTCGGTCCCGCGCGCGCCCCGACCACTAGGTGTAGTGTTTGGAGCACGCGGGGCGCACAGCCCTTCGAACAAAGCACACCGGCGTAGTTCCACGGGCGTCATCCCTGGTCCGGGCCCTTCCGGGGCCCGTCGAGGGGACCGGCTCGCAGGGCCGCGACACCGGTCGGACGAAGCCCCCGGCGGGGAGCGCAGAGAGGGAGAGACACATGAGCATCACGGTCTACAGCAAGCCGGCCTGCGTGCAGTGCGACGCGACCTACCGCGCCCTCGACCGCAAGGGTGTCGAGTACTCGGTGGTCGACATCACGCAGGACGCCGAGGCGCTCGAGATGGTCCGCGGGCTCGGCTACCTGCAGGCCCCCGTCGTCGTCGCCGGCGACACCCACTGGTCGGGCTTCCGCCCCGACCAGATCGCCGCGGTCGCGGCGCAGCAGGCCGTCTCGGCCTGACCGCCGGCTCGACCACGACTCGGCACAGACTCGACAACACGCGGGGCCCGCAGGCCGCGGCCCCGCACCCCACGAACGGCCGGCGCCCCGGGCTTCGATCCCGACCCGGGGCGCCGTGCGTCTTCTGCGCCAGGCCGTCGCGGCACGTTCCGTGACGACGCCCGGCGCCGGTCGGCAGCAGCATCCGGGGGGAGGCTGATCATGGGTTCTCTCGTCTACTTCTCCAGCGTGTCGGAGAACACCCACCGGTTCGTCCAGCGCCTCGGCCTCGACGAGCTCGGCATGTCCGTGCACCGTATCCCGGTGCGCAAGACGGACGGCTTCCTCACGGTGACCGAGCCCTACGTGCTCATGGTCCCGACCTACGGCGGGGGCAACGAGGGCGGCGCCGTGCCACGGCGCGTGCGCGAGTTCCTCAACGACCCGCACAACCGGTCGCTCGTCCGCGGCGTCATCGCCGCGGGGAACACCAACTTCGGCGCTGCATACTGCATCGCCGGCGACATCATCTCCGCGAAGTGCCAGGTGCCCTACCTGTACGCCTTCGAACTCCTGGGGACGGCTGAGGACGCCCGGCGCGTCCGTGACGGATTGGGACGATTTTGGCAACGACAGTCACTGATCTCGGCGTGAGCTCGACGACGGACCCGGAGCTCGCGGGGGCCACCCCCGTGCCGCTGCAGGGCGTGCAGCTCGACTACCACGCGCTGAACGCGATGCTGAACCTGTACGGACCGGACGGCAAGATCCAGTTCGACAAGGACCGCGAGGCCACCACGGCCTACTTCGAGCAGCACGTGGTGCCGAACACGATCCAGTTCGAGACGCTCGACGCGAAGCTCGACTATCTCCTCGAGAACAAGTACTACGACCCGGCGGTCCTCGAGAAGTACTCGCGCACGTTCGTCAAGGAGCTGTTCCGGCTCGCGTACTCGAAGGACTTCCAGTTCGAGTCGTTCCTGGGCGCGTTCAAGTACTACACGTCGTACACGCTGAAGACGTTCGACGGGAAGAAGTACCTCGAGCGCTTCGAGGACCGCGTCTCGATGGTCGCGCTCGGCCTGGCCGACGGCGACGAGCAGGTCGCGCGCGACGTCGTCGAGGAGGTCGTCTCCGGCCGGTTCCAGCCCGCGACGCCGACGTTCCTCAACGTGGGCAAGGCGCAGCGCGGCGAGCCCGTGTCCTGCTTCCTGCTGCGCATCGAGGACAACATGGAGTCCATCGCGCGCGGCATCAACTCCGCCCTGCAGCTGTCCAAGCGCGGCGGCGGCGTGGCCCTGCTGCTGAGCAACATCCGCGAGCACGGCGCGCCGATCAAGCACATCCAGAACCAGTCGTCCGGCGTCATCCCCGTGATGAAGCTGCTCGAGGACTCGTTCTCGTACGCGAACCAGCTCGGCGCGCGCCAGGGCGCGGGCGCGGTGTACCTGCACGCGCACCACCCCGACATCATGCGGTTCCTCGACACCAAGCGGGAGAACGCGGACGAGAAGATCCGCATCAAGACGCTCTCCCTCGGCGTCGTCATCCCCGACGTGACGTTCGAGCTCGCGAAGCAGAACGCGGACATGCACCTGTTCAGCCCGTACGACGTCGAGCGCGTCTACGGCAAGCCGTTCGCCGACATCTCCGTCTCGGAGAAGTACGACGAGCTCGTCGCCGACGACCGCATCACCAAGACGACGATCAAGGCCCGCGACTTCTTCCAGACGATCGCCGAGCTGCAGTTCGAGTCCGGGTACCCGTACGTGATGTTCGAGGACACGGTGAACAGGGCGAACCCGATCAAGGGCCGCATCACCCACTCGAACCTGTGCTCGGAGATCCTGCAGGTCTCGACGCCGTCGACGTTCCACGAGGACCTGTCCTACGACCACGTCGGCCGCGACATCTCCTGCAACCTCGGCTCGCTGAACATCGCGAAGACGATGGACTCGCCGGACTTCGCCAAGACGATCGACACCGCGATCCGCGCGCTCACCGCCGTCTCCGACCAGACGAGCATCGAGTCGGTCCCGTCCATCCGCCGCGCCAACGACCTCGGGCACGCCATCGGCCTCGGGCAGATGAACCTGCACGGGTACCTGGCCCGCGAGCGGATCTACTACGGCTCCGACGAGGGCGTCGACTTCACGAACATCTACTTCTACACGGTCGCCTACCACGCGATCGCGGCGTCGAACCGCCTCGCGATCGAGCGCGGCAAGGCGTTCGGCGGGTTCGAGGACTCCAAGTACGCGACGGGCGAGTACTTCGACAAGTACACCGACGGCGAGTGGAAGCCGGCGACCGAGCGCGTCGCGGCGCTGTTCGCCGACGCCGGCGTGGCGATCCCGACGCAGGACGACTGGCGCGCGCTCAAGGCGTCGGTCATGGAGCACGGCATCTACAACCAGAACCTGCAGGCCGTGCCGCCCACCGGCTCGATCAGCTACATCAACAACTCGACGTCGTCGATCCACCCGGTGCCCGCCAAGATCGAGATCCGCAAGGAGGGCAAGCTCGGTCGCGTGTACTACCCGGCGCCGTACATGACGAACGACAACCTGGACTACTACCAGGACGCGTACGAGATCGGCTACGAGAAGATCATCGACACCTACGCGGCCGCGACGCAGCACGTGGACCAGGGCCTGTCGCTGACGCTGTTCTTCCCCGACACGGTGACGACGCGCGACGTCAACCGCGCGCAGATCTACGCCTGGCGCAAGGGGATCAAGACGCTGTACTACATCCGCCTCCGCCAGATGGCCCTGGAGGGCACCGAGGTGGAGAACTGCGTCAGCTGCATGCTGTGAGTGCTCTGAGCAACGATCGAGGATTCGGGGAAGAGAAGACCATGGCGCCCACGGGCAAGCTCAAGCTCATCGATCGCGTGACCGCGATCAACTGGAACCGGCTGCAGGACGAGAAGGACCTCGAGGTCTGGGACCGCCTGGTCGGCAACTTCTGGCTGCCGGAGAAGGTGCCGGTGTCGAACGACATCCAGTCGTGGCACACGCTGACCGACGCCGAGCGCCTGATGACGACCCGCGTGTTCACGGGCCTGACGCTGCTGGACACCATCCAGGGCACGGTCGGCGCGGTGTCGCTCATCCCCGACGCGCTGACGCCGCACGAGGAGGCGGTGTACACGAACATCGCGTTCATGGAGTCGGTGCACGCCAAGAGCTACTCGTCGATCTTCTCGACGCTGATCTCGACGCGGGAGATCGACGAGGCGTTCGCCTGGTCGGAGGAGAACCCGCACCTGCAGCGCAAGGCCGAGATCGTGCTCGACTACTACCGCGGCGACGACCCGCTGAAGCGCAAGGTCGCCTCGACGATGCTCGAGTCGTTCCTCTTCTACTCCGGCTTCTACGCCCCGATGTACTGGTCGAGCCGTGCCAAGCTCACGAACACGGCCGACCTCATCCGCCTCATCATCCGCGACGAGGCCGTGCACGGGTACTACATCGGCTACAAGTACCAGAAGGGCCTGGCGCAGGTCAGCCAGACCGAGCAGGACGAGCTCAAGGCCTACACGTTCGAGCTGCTCTTCGAGCTGTACGAGAACGAGGTCGAGTACACCGACGCCCTGTACGGCGAGCTCGGGCTCACCGAGGACGTCAAGGCGTTCCTGCGGTACAACGCCAACAAGGCCCTGATGAACCTGGGCTACGAGGCGCTGTTCCCCAAGGAGGACACGGCCGTCAACCCGGCCATCCTCGCCGCGCTGTCGCCGAACGCCGACGAGAACCACGACTTCTTCTCCGGGTCGGGCTCGTCGTACGTCATCGGCAAGGCCGTGGCGACCGAGGACGACGACTGGGACTTCTGACGTCTCCGCGAGATAGAGAACCCGGACTCGCGAGATAGAGAGGGGACGGACCGTAGCCACTACGGTCCGTCCCC